>JAFACP010000316.1 GCA_023425455.1 Pseudomonadota bacterium
GCCGGATGGCAGATACCCAGGAGTTTGAAAACTTTGTGCTCGATAAGCGGCAGATCGATCCGGCGCTAATGGCGCTTCTGCTGGAAGAGGCGCCGGGGAAAATCACCGACCTGGGGGACAAAATCGCCATCAGCCACCTCTATATTGAGCGCCGGATGGTGCCGCTGAATATCTGGCTTGAGCAATCTGAAGGCCAGGCTCTGCGCGATGCCATTGAAGAGTACGGCAATGCCATTCGTCAGCTGGCCGCCGCCAATATCTTCCCGGGCGACATGCTGTTCAAGAATTTCGGCGTGACCCGCCACGGGCGCGTGGTGTTCTACGATTATGACGAAATTTGCTATATGACCGAGGTGAATTTCCGCGATATTCCGCCGCCGCGCTACCCGGAAGATGAGCTGTCCGCCGAACCGTGGTACAGCGTATCGCCGGGGGATGTTTTTCCCGAAGAGTTTCGCCACTGGCTGTGCGCCGATCCCCGTGTCGGGCCATTATTTGAAGAGATGCATGACGATCTGTTCCACGCCAGCTACTGGCGCGGCCTGCAGACGCGAATCAAGAGCGGGCATGTGGAGGATGTGTACGCTTACCGGCGCAAGCAGCGGTTTTGCGTGCGGTATGGCGCTTAATGCCCGGCGGCGCTTCGCATACCGGGCCTGGGTGTGACATGCCGGCCGGGTAAGGCGTCGCCGCCACCCGGCCATCTCGTCTTAACGGATCCCGCCATACGCCAGCGTGACCTCTTTTGCCGCCCTGATGACCAGCGCACCGAGCTCTGTCACCCGATCGTCAGTCATACGCGAGATGGGGCCCGAGATGGAGATGGCGGCAAACGGCTCGCGATGTTCGTCAAAAATACAGGCGGCAATGCAGCGCAGCCCCAGCGCGTGCTCTTCATCATCAAAGGAATAACCCCGCTTACGCGTCAGGGCCAAATCCTCTTTCAGATGCACGGGTGAGACCAGCGTCGCGTGGGTATAGGCATGCAACCCTTTCCGGTGTAATAGCCCGGTGACCTGCTCTTCACTGAGCTGCGACAGAAACGCTTTGCCCGCACCGGAGGCGTGCATCGGCAGCTTGCCGCCAATCGGCGCTGACATACGCATCAGCTGAGTACACTGCACCTGGTCGATAATAATCGCCTGATGGTCACTCTGATCGAGGACGGCCAGATTCACCGTCTCACCGGAGTCTTCCATCAGTTTGCGCAGGATCGGGTGCACAATCGCCAGCAGATTACGGCTCTGCAGAAAACTACTGCCGACGATAAACGCGTGGGCGCCCACCGCCCAGTGTCCCAGCTCGCCAACCTGACGCACAAATCCCAACTGCTGCATGGTGGTCAACAGGCGGTGAGTGGTCGAATTCGGCAACCCGGCCTGTTGCGCCAGTTCCGTCAGGGCTACGCTGCCGTGCGATTCGGCTATCCATTCCAGTAGCTTCAGACCGCGCGTCAGGGATTGTACCTGTCCGCCCTGCGGTGCGGCGGGAGTGGCAGCAGGTTTTCTGCCGCGTTTAGCGGGAACGGTCGTCACCATGACGGACTCCTTTTTCTGTATCGTGGAAATCATTTTCGTTTTATTTGGTGATTTTGCAACCGCTATCCTGACTGATCGGATGAGTGATAGTGAACATGTCTCATGTTTCCGCTGTGTGACTTTTCCACCCTGCAAGATTATGCCAGTATGGACCGCAGCCTTTTGGCCTGGTTAAGCGTTGTCGGGAGCAAGTGTGAGCAGCAAAGTAGAGCAACTGCGTGCGCAGTTAAATGAACGAATTCTGGTGCTGGACGGCGGCATGGGCACCATGATCCAGGGCTATCGTCTGAGTGAGGACGATTTCCGCGGCGAACGTTTTGCCGACTGGCCATGTGACCTGAAAGGGAACAACGACCTGCTGGTACTCAGCAAGCCATCGGTGATTACGGAAATCCACAACGCCTACTTCGGGGCCGGTGCGGATATCGTTGAAACCAATACCTTTAACTCGACAACCATTGCGATGGCGGATTACCAGATGGAATCCCTGTCGGCGGAGATCAACCTTGAGGCGGCGAAGCTGGCGCGCGCCTGTGCCGATGAATGGACGGCCCGCACGCCGGACAAGCCGCGCTATGTTGCCGGGGTGCTTGGCCCAACCAACCGCACCGCGTCCATATCACCGGACGTCAACGACCCGGCATTTCGTAATATCACCTTTGATCAGCTGGTGGTCGCTTACCGCGAATCCACCAGAGCGCTGGTGGAAGGGGGTTCCGATCTGATCCTGATTGAGACGGTATTCGATACCCTCAATGCCAAAGCCGCGATTTATGCGGTTAAAGAGGAGTTTGAGGCGCTGGGCGTTGACCTGCCGATCATGATCTCCGGCACCATCACCGACGCCTCCGGTCGAACCCTCTCCGGACAGACCACCGAAGCGTTCTATAACTCTCTGCGCCACGCTGATGCGCTCTCCTTCGGCCTGAACTGTGCGCTGGGGCCGGATGAGCTGCGTCAGTATGTGCAGGAACTCTCCCGCATCGCCGAATGCTACGTCACTGCCCACCCGAACGCTGGTCTGCCAAATGCCTTTGGGGAATACGATCTGGATGCCGATACCATGGCCGCGCAGATCCGCGAATGGGCCGAGGCTGGCTTCCTGAACATTGTCGGCGGCTGCTGCGGCACCACGCCGGAACATATCTCCGCCATGAGTCAGGCGGTTGCAGGCTTGCCGCCACGTAAGCTGCCTGCGCTCCCGGTTGCCTGTCGCCTCTCCGGCCTTGAGCCGTTGACCATCGGCGATGACAGCCTGTTTGTGAACGTCGGTGAACGTACTAACGTGACGGGCTCCGCGAAATTCAAGCGCCTGATCAAAGAGGAAAAATACGGCGAAGCGCTGGACGTTGCCCGCCAGCAGGTGGAAAACGGCGCGCAGATCATCGATATCAACATGGATGAGGGGATGCTCGACGCCGAAGCGGCGATGGTGCGTTTCCTTAATCTGATTGCCGGCGAGCCGGATATCGCCCGCGTCCCGATCATGATTGACTCCTCAAAATGGGAGGTTATCGAAAAGGGGCTGAAGTGTATCCAGGGCAAAGGCATCGTTAACTCCATCTCAATGAAAGAGGGAGTCGATATCTTTATCCACCATGCGAAGCTGGTACGCCGCTATGGCGCAGCGGTGGTGGTGATGGCTTTCGATGAAGTGGGCCAGGCCGATACCCGGGAGCGTAAAATTGAGATTTGCCGCCGCGCCTACACCATCCTGACGCAGGAGGTAGGCTTCCCGCCGGAAGATATTATTTTCGATCCGAACATCTTCGCCGTCGCAACCGGCATTGAAGAACACAACAACTATGCGCAGGACTTTATCGGCGCCTGCGAAGACATCAAGCGCGAGCTGCCGCATGCCCTGATCTCCGGCGGGGTGTCGAACGTCTCGTTCTCATTCCGTGGCAATGATCCGGTGCGCGAAGCTATCCACGCGGTATTCCTCTATTACGCCATCCGTAACGGCATGGATATGGGGATTGTTAACGCCGGGCAGCTGGCGATTTACGACGATCTGCCCGCAGAGCTGCGTG
Source organism: Pseudomonadota bacterium (assembly GCA_023425455.1). Lineage (GTDB taxonomy): Bacteria > Pseudomonadota > Gammaproteobacteria > Enterobacterales > Enterobacteriaceae > Enterobacter. Next base: position 3,572 of record JAFACP010000316.1, read on the forward strand.
ATGCGGTTGAAGATGTGATCCTCAACCGCCGCGACGACGCGACCGAACGGATGCTGGATCTGGCCGAAAAATACCGCGGCAGTAAATCAGATGAGGCGGTTAACGTTCAGCAGGCCGAGTGGCGCGCCTGGGACGTGAGAAAACGTCTCGAATATTCGCTGGTAAAAGGCATCACCGAATTTATCGAACAGGATACCGAAGAGGCCCGCCAGCAGTCATCACGCCCGATTGAGGTGATCGAGGGGCCGTTGATGGACGGTATGAACGTGGTCGGCGACCTGTTCGGCGAGGGCAAGATGTTCCTGCCGCAGGTGGTGAAGTCCGCACGCGTAATGAAGCAGGCGGTGGCCTATCTCGAGCCGTTTATCGAGGCCAGCAAGGAGAAAGGCTCCAGTAACGGTAAAATGGTGATCGCCACCGTGAAGGGGGACGTCCACGATATCGGTAAGAACATCGTCGGCGTGGTCCTGCAGTGCAACAACTACGAGATTATCGATCTTGGCGTCATGGTGCCGGCAGATAAGATCCTGAAAACCGCGCGCGAAGAGAATGCCGATCTGATCGGTCTTTCCGGGCTGATCACCCCCTCGCTGGACGAAATGGTCAACGTGGCCAAAGAGATGGAGCGTCAGGGCTTCACCATTCCGCTGTTGATTGGCGGCGCGACCACGTCGAAGGCGCATACCGCGGTGAAAATTGAGCAGAACTACAGCGGCCCGACGGTCTACGTGCAAAACGCCTCGCGTACCGTGGGCGTCGTCTCGTCTCTGCTCTCCGCAACCCAGCGCGATGATTTTGTGGCGCGGACCCGTAAAGAGTACGAAACCGTCCGTATCCAGCATGCCCGCAAGAAACCGCGTACGCCGCCGGTGACGTTGCAGGCCGCGCGCGAAAACGATCTGGCGTTCGACTGGGCAAGCTATACCCCGCCGGTGGCGCATCGTCTCGGCGTGCAGCAGGTGACCGCCAGCATTGAGACACTGCGTAATTACATCGACTGGACGCCGTTCTTTATGACCTGGTCGCTGGCGGGCAAATATCCGCGCATCCTTGAAGATGAGGTGGTCGGCGTGGAGGCGAAACGCCTGTTCAACGATGCCAATGAGATGCTCGACAAACTGAGCGCGGAGAATACCCTCAATCCGCGTGGCGTGGTGGGCCTGTTCCCGGC
>JAFACP010000360.1 GCA_023425455.1 Pseudomonadota bacterium
CTGGAAGATAACAATTGCCAGCATTCCCTGAACCGGCGCGTCCGCTTTGCTCACGCGGGAGAAAATTTTCGGGAAATAGCCCTCATCAGCCGATGATTTAAACACCTGAGCAATGGTGAACTGCCAGCCAAGAAGGGAGCCGCAGCAGGACATAACCATCAGGCCCATGATCACTTTCCCGACCTCTGGCGTAAACATCTGCGCAAAAGCCAGCCCAAACGGCGCGGTGGAGTTGGCGAGCTCCATATTCGGCACAATCCCGGCAATCACGTTGGTTGAGATGATGTAGATCACCGCCGCCCCCAGCGTCCCGCCGAGTACCGCGATAGGGACGTTTTTCTCCGGATTTTCGACCACTTCGGCGTTCGCACAGGCGGACTCCAGCCCGAGAAATGCCCACAAGGTCATGGCGATAGACGAGCCAACGGCGGTGAAGAACGGAACATGATGCGGGTTCCAGGAGTTCGCGTACAGGGTGGGGCTAAACCAGAACCAGCCGATGATGCACAGTCCCACCACCGGGATAATGACCCCCAGACGGTGATGCTGCTGAGCTGACCGGTGATCCGCGCGCCGCCAAAGTTCGCCACCGTACAGATCCACAGCACGCCGATGGTCGCCAGCCCAATCTGCACCGGGCTGAGCGCGACGCCGAACAACTCGGTGCCGTAGCCAACAGCCGAGATCGCAATCGCCACGTTGGCAATCAGCAGCGACACCCCGTAGGTATAGTTGGCCATAAAGTTGCCTGACTTACCGAAGGCATATTCGGCGTAACCGCCCATCCCGCCAGACTTACGACTGAACATGCCGCATTTGGCAAATGCCCACGCCAGCGCCATTGACCCCACCGCGGTGACCAGCCAGGAGATGATTGAGATGGTTCCCACCTCGGCAAGTTTGGTGGGTAGCATAATGATCCCCGACCCCATCATGTTAACCATGGTAAGGATTGTCAGCTGGACGACGCCCATTTTGTTGGCCTTACTCATAATTTTTCTCCTTTCAGCAGCGAAGGCTGAGGCGCGGGTTGTTTAATGACGTAGCAGCGAACCTGTTTGCGACCGTCACACTCTTCGACGTAGACGCCCTGCAGCTCCGGGGCGAAGCCGGGCAGCAGGTTGATCCCTTCTTCCAGCGCGGCAAAGTAGCGCAGGACCGATCCTCCCCAGACTTCCCCCGGCACCACGCACAGCACCCCCGGTGGATAAGGAAGCGCGCCCTCGGCGGCAATCCGGCCTTCGGCGTCGCGCAGGGAAACCAGCTCGACCTCACCGCGCAGGTAGGCATAGTTCGCCTCCTGTGGGTTCATCATCACCGCCGGGAAGTGAGATTTACGGAACATCTCTTTTTGCAGCTGTTTCACGTTGTGACGCGCGTAAAGTTGATGCATTTCGAGGCAGATCTGGCGCAGGGAATAATCCGCATAACGTTGCGGATACTGCTTACAAATCGACGGCAGCACCTCTTTGAGCGGCGCATCGCTCTCAAGCAGTTTTTCGAAACGCACCAGCTGGGCGACCAGTTGCTGCAGTTTGCCCATATCTTCCGCCGGGGTAAGCAGGAACAGGATTGAGTTGAGATCGCATTTTTCCGGCACAATGCCGTTTTCACGCAGGAAGTTGGCGAGAATGGTGGCCGGCACGCCAAAATCATCATATTCGCCGCTGCGGGCGTTGATCCCCGGAGTGGTCAGCAGCAGTTTGCAGGGGTCGATAAAATACTGATGCGCGGCATAACCGTCAAAAGCATGCCAGCGTTCGCCGGGAACGAAGTGGAAGAAGCGCAGATCGGTGGCAATCTGTGCCGTATCCCAGCTTTCCCACGGACGCCCCTCAACCGTTACCGGCACGAACGGGCGAATAAACCGGCAGTTTTGCAGGATGAGCTTACGCGCTTCAATACCGGTCACAACGCAGTCCATCCACATGTTGCGGCCGCTCTGGCCTTCATGCATCCGGGCGTTGATATCCAGTGCGGCAAACAGCGGATAGAACGGGCTGGTGGAGGCGTGCATCATAAACGCATTGTTGAGTCGCTTATGTGGCACATAGCGCTGCTGGCCTTTGATGTGGCTGTCTTTCTTGTGGATTTGCGACGTTTGTGAGAACCCGGCCTGCTGTTTATGCACCGACTGCGTCACCAGGATCCCCGGATCGTTTTCATTCAACTCCAGCAGCAGCGGCGAGCAGTCGGCCATCATCGGAATGAACTGCTCGTAGCCTACCCAGGCGGAATCAAACAGAATGTAATCGCACAGATGACCAATCTTATCCACCACCTGACGGGCGTTGTAAATCGTCCCGTCATAGGTGCCAAGCTGGATCACCGCCAGGCGGAACGGGCGCTGTTCGCGGGCGCGGTTGGGGGCCACTTCAGACACCAGTTCACGCAGATAGCGCTCTTCGAAGCAGTGGGCGTCAATCCCGCCGATAAAACCGTACGGGTTGCGCGCCGTTTCCAGGTAAACCGGCGTTGCGCCCGCCTGCAGCAATGCGCCGTGGTGGTTCGATTTGTGATTATTACGGTCAAAAAGCACCAGATCGCCGGGCGTTAGCAGGGCGTTTAATACCACTTTATTTGACGACGAGGTGCCGTTGAGCACGAAGTAGGTCTTGTCGGCATTAAAGACCTTCGCCGCATGCTGCTGGGCAATGCACGGGGCACCTTCATGAATCAACAGATCGCCCATTGCGACGTCGGCGTTGCACAGATCGGAGCGGAAAAGCGTCTCGCCAAAGAAGTCGACAAACTGGTTACCGGCAGGGTGGCGGCGGAAGAACTGCCCACCCTGATGCCCCGGACAGTCAAAGGCGCTGTTGCCCTGTTTTACATAGTCCACCAGGGCGCGGAAGAAGGGGGGACGCAGCTGAGTTTCGTACTTCTGCGCGGCGGCTTCCAGCTGGCGACCATAGTAGGCATTGCAGGTGTCGGAACATTCAAAAACGCCGTGGATGCGCGATAAATATTCTGCCGGAACAATTTCTTCTTTATGCGTGGCAATAAATACAGGAATACCAAACCCGGTGGCCTCTATTTCTTCTATAACACCACTGGAAATATCATCGAGAGCCAGTACGACGGCAGCAACATCAATATAATCAGAGGCGCTAACGTCGACCATTTCACGTGTGGTAGTGAAGCAATCAGGACAGGCACGGCTGGCGGCTATTTTTAACTTTTTCATCTTCATCTCTTTATTTTATGCAATACGGGTCCGTCGATTTCCTGAAATAAAGAAATCGATAATTCACCGGAAAAAAGCAAAGGGAGGCCACTGATATAAAATCAGGGAATTGCTTTTCGCTGAATTAAATCCAGTCCGCCCGGTTACGGATGTGTCTGGAACAAGAGAAATGAGCGCACGTGTTCACAGGCAATAGCCTGTAAAGTATAGTGTTTCAGGATAAGCTGTAAGCAGATGCGCCGGAAGTCGAAGGACTACCGGGCATTAAAGAGATGAAAGTCAAAACAGTTTCGGTGGGCAAACATCATGATATGAGTTGTCCGCCTTATATGGGGCATTAAACGATTGTTGTTTTCCATGCTTAATTTCCTTTCAGTAATTGAAAGCATGGTCATTTTATCCAGGAAAAGGCGATTAACTGTGAAGGAGATCAACATTAACCGATCAAAACAGAAATAAATATTCGTTTTTGCTGAATATCTCAGATCAAAACACTATTTTGTATAAATTATGTTAATGAGTGGTTTTAATTGTGTTGTAAGTAAACAGAAATAACCAGAAAATAGAATATCTGGATACATTTTCTAATATTTTACAAGGTTCCTGGTTTTTATTAAAAATAAAAATGCATAGTTATTCAAAGCATGAACCGATAACCGATACCGGTTTCAGTTAATAAATGGCGAGGGCGTGCGGGGTCAGTTTCAAGTTTCTGTCGAAGGTGTCCCATATATATGCGTAAATAGTGACTATGTTCCACCGCATTCGGTCCCCAGACCTGATTTAACAGCTGGCGCTGAGTGAGCACTTTGCCGTGGTTGTTAAGTAGAATCGCCAGCAGGCGAAATTCGGTTGGCGTAAGGTGGATCTCCTCTTCGCCGCGCACGATACGGCGGGAGGCCAAATCAACCTGAATACCGGAAAAGGTAAACAGCGGGTCGGAGGGGGTCGAACCGCCTTGCCGACGTAACGCCACACGCAGCCGGGCCTGCAGCTCGCCAATACCAAAGGGCTTGATCAGATAGTCGTCCGCGCCAGCGTCCAGCGCGGCAATTTTGTCCGCCTCCCCGGTACGGGCAGAGAGCACCAGAATGGGCATCTGGCTCCACTGGCGGACCTCACGGATAAAATCGATACCGTCGCCGTCTGGCAGCCCGAGATCGAGGATCACCAGCTCAGGTTTACGCGTGGCGGCCTCTATCAGGCCGCGCTGTAACGTCCCGGCATCATGGACGCGCAGACCTTCACCTTCCAGCGCTGCACGCAGAAACCGGCTTATCGCGAGTTCATCTTCAACAATCAGGACGTTAATCACAAATCCTCTGGAAATTCATCAAGTTCAGGCGGGTTTTCACGTGGAAGTGTAACACAAAAACGGGCCCCGCCCTGGGGACGGTTCCCGGCATAAATGGTTCCGCCATGCACGTCAATAATCGCCTGACAAATCGCCAGGCCCAGCCCGACGCCCGGGATTGCGGACTCCTTATTGCCGCGCGCGAATTTTTCAAAAATCGCCAGCTCCTGCCCCTCGGGAATGCCCGGCCCACTGTCCCACACCTCCAGCTGCAGAGCCTGTTCCGTTACCGTGGCGTTAAGGCCAATCTGCGCCCCGCTGCCGGCATATTTGACCGCATTTTCCAGCAGGTTAATCAGCACCCGTTCAAACAGCGGACCGTCGACGTGGATCAGGGTAAGCGGCTGCGGGACGTTCAGTTCGATATGGCGGCCGCCGAGTCCGGGCTCAAGCATCTGCAGTGCGCTACCGATCACCTCCTCAATGGTCAGCCACTCCCTTTTAAGATTAAAACCGCCAGACTGAATGCGCGCCATATCCAGCAGATTATTCACCAGGCGCGTTGTGTTGAGCACATGCTGGCGGATTTCACTGGCCTTCATTGCGTGGCGGGAACCCTCTGCGGCGAGATCCAGCGTCAGGATCTCCGATTGCCCGAACAGGACGGTAAGAGGCGTGCGCAGGTCGTGGGAGAGGGCCGCCAGCAGCGCATTTCGCACGCTTTCACGTTCGCTTGCCAGCCGCGCTTGCTCTTCGCTGGCGGTCAGGGACAGACGTTCAAGCGCGCTCGCGACCAGCAGGGTAAAGGTCTCCAGCAGACGCTGCTGCTCAGGGATCATCAGCTGGCGCAGGTTTGTCGGTTCGACAACGACCAGACCGAGATTTTTACCGGCGCTGCGCAGGGGCAGTATCTGGTAAGGAACGCCCGGCAGGGTGTCGGTTCCGGCACCGGCGGGCAACCCCTTATCAAAGCTCCAGCGCGCGATCGCTTCATCCCAGGGGGTCATTCCCGGGTTTGAGGTCAATGGACGCAGCTGACCCTGCTCGTCCGGCAGTAATATCAGGTTGCTGGCGTGTAAGGTCGAGCGGATAAACTGCTCGCTGGTCTGGACGATGTCCTGCGGCGTACGGCCGACCGCCAGCGATTTCGACATCTCATAAAGATGGCGGGTGCGCTGTTCGCGGTAGCGGGCGATTCGCGCCTGATAACGCACGCCTGCGGTCAGATTACCGATCACCAGCCCGACGGTAAGCATCACCGCAAAGGTGAGAATGTACTGCACATCCGACACGGCAAGCGTGCCGCGCGGAGCGATAAAGAACAGATCGAAGCTGATGACGTTAATGACCGTTGCCAGCACCGAGGGCCAGCGTCCGTAAAAGAGGGCCACAATCACCACGCCCAGCAGATAAATCATCACCAGGTTGGCGGCGTCGAAGGCGATCAGCCAGCGGCTGGCGATAAGGGTTATCAATGCGCAGAGCGCAACCGCGACCAGACATCCCCGGATCTGCATACGCCATTTCTCGCCAACGGGGCGAGGGTCCGGGGTTTGCCTGGGCAGGGGGGCGGGTTTCTCGTCCAGCGCCACAATCACCAGGTCAAGATCAGGTGCGCGGCGGGCCAGCTTATCGGCGAATGACTGGCCGCTAAACCAGCGCTGATGCTGACGACGACCGATGACGATTTTGCCGAGGTTATGCTCGCGCGCGTAGCGCAGGATGGCGTTCTCTTCTGCGGGATCGGACAGCGTCGCGGTTTCAGCACCCAGCTCCTGCGCCAGACGCAGGGCGCTTAAAATCGCCCGGCGCTGATTTTCAGGCAGGGCGTGGAGCTTCGGCGTTTCAACGTACACCGCGTGCCAGACGCTGCCAAACTTCGCGGCGAGCCGGGCGGCGGTACGGATCAGCTTCTCATTGCCGTTACTATGACCAATACAGAGCAGAATGGTATCCCGCGTATGCCAGACCCGCTCCTGTCCCTGACGATCGCGCCAGGCGCGCATCTGGTCGTCGACCCGGTCAGCTGTCCGGCGAAGGGCCAGCTCGCGCAGGGCAATCAGGTTTCCTTTGCGGAAAAAATGTTCAATCGCCCGTTCAGCCTGGCCGGCGATATAGACTTTTCCTTCATGCAGGCGCTGGCGCAGATCGTCCGGCGGCAGGTCAACCAGCATCACTTCATCGGCGGCATCGAAAAACGGATCGGGGACGGTTTCCCGCACCTGAATGCCGGTCACGCCGCTGACAACGTCGTTCAGACTCTCGAGATGCTGAACGTTGACGGTGGTAAACACGTCGATTCCCGCATCCAGCAGCTCTTCGACATCCTGCCAGCGTTTCGGGTGGCGCGAGCCGGGGGCATTACTGTGCGCCAGCTCGTCCATCAGGATCAGGGCAGGACGACGGGCGAGGGCGGCATCAAGGTCGAACCCGGTCACCACGCGTCCACGGTGGTTGATACGACGAGGCGGCAGGGTGGTTAAGCCTGTCAGCAGCGACGCCGTCTCCTGACGCCCGTGGGTCTCCACCACGCCGATGAGAATATCGAGCCCTTGCGCCCGTAGCCGCTGGGCTTCCGTTAGCATCGCGAAGGTTTTTCCGACACCCGCGCAGGCGCCGAAAAAGATCTTCAGCCTGCCGCGATGGGCGCCGGCGGTCTGTTCGAGCAGCCTGTCCGGATTCGGGCGCATCGGCTCATCGGTCATTTAGTTTTTCCTTAGCGCATCCAGCGCCAGATTGAGCTCAACAATGTTGACTACCGGCATACCGATAAAACTGACCAGCGGTTGTTGCGTATGCATCGCCACCAGATGGCTGACCTCCCCGACGCTGAGATGACGCGCGGCGGCGACCCGCGGGATCTGCCACGCCACGGCCTGCGGCGTCAGGCTGTAGTCCAGCCCGCTGGCGGAGGCGGTCACCAGTTCAACCGGCACCGCGCGGCTGGCCTGCGGATTCGCGGCGCGCAGGGCGGCAACGTGTTCAGCAATCGCCTTATCCAGCGCGGGGTTGCTGGCCGCGAGGTTGCTGCCGCCAGATGCCAGCGGATTATACGGGCTTTCAGCGGTGGCGGAAGGGCGTCCCTGAAAGTAACGCGCCTCGGTGAAGCTCTGACCAATCAGGCGCGAACCCCGGTTTTCACCCGCTTCAATCAGTAGCGAGCCGTTGGCCTGGTCCGCAAACCACCACTGGCCAAGCGCGGTAGTGACCAGCGGATACAGGCCGCCGGTTATCAACGCCAGCAGAACAAACAGAAGTATAGAGGGGCGTAACATTGTCATTTTATCCACCTTTTAAACCAGCCCGAACAGGGTCAACAGCATGTCGATCATCTTGATGCCAATAAACGGCACCACCAGCCCGCCCAGACCATAGATCAGCAGATTCCGGCGCAGCATCGCGGCGGCGGTCAGCGGCGTGTAGCTCACCCCTTTCAGCGCCAGCGGGATCAGAAAGACAATAATCAGGGCGTTGAATATCACCGCGCTGAGGATCGCCGAGGCCGGGGAGTGCAGATGCATAACGTTGAGCGCATTTAGCTGCGGCCAGGTGGCGGCAAAGGCCGCCGGAATTATGGCGAAATATTTCGCCACGTCGTTGGCGATACTGAAGGTGGTGAGCGAGCCACGGGTCATCAGCATCTGTTTGCCGATGTGTACCACTTCAATGAGCTTGGTCGGGTTAGAGTCGAGATCGACCATATTGCCCGCCTCCTTCGCCGCCTGGGTGCCGGAGTTCATCGCCACCGCCACGTCGGCCTGAGCCAGCGCCGGGGCATCGTTAGTACCGTCGCCGGTCATCGCCACCAGCCGGCCTTCGGCCTGATACTGGCGGATCAGTGCCAGCTTGGCTTCCGGCGTCGCTTCGGAAAGGAAGTCATCCACCCCCGCCTCAGCGGCAATGGCCGCCGCGGTGAGACGGTTATCGCCGGTGATCATGACCGTTTTGATCCCCATTTTGCGCAGCTGGGCAAAGCGCTCTTTGATCCCCCCTTTGACAATATCCTTCAGCGCGATCACTCCCAGCACCAGCGCACCTTCCGCCACCACCAGCGGCGTCGCACCCTGGCGGGCCACGCTGTCAACCAGACGGTCTACCTCGGGCGGGAAGTGGCCATTATTGGCGGCAATATGGCGGCGAATGGCGTCGACGGAGCCTTTACGGATCATCCGATCCTGAATATTGATGCCGCTCATCCGGGTCTGGGCGGTAAACGGCACAAAGGTGGCATGCAGACTCTGGACGTCGCGCTGGCGCAGGTTAAAGCGCTGCTTGGCCAGAATGACAATGCTGCGGCCTTCCGGCGTTTCATCAGCCAGAGAGGAGAGCTGGGCGGCGTCGGCCAGCCTTTTTTCATCGACGCCGGGGGCGGGCAGAAATTCGGATGCCTGACGGTTGCCAAGCGTAATGGTGCCGGTTTTATCCAGCAGCAGCACATTGACGTCTCCTGCCGCCTCTACCGCACGTCCGCTGGTGGCAATCACGTTCGCGCCGAGCATCCGGCTCATCCCCGCGACGCCGATGGCGGAAAGCAGGCCGCCAATGGTGGTGGGAATAAGGCAGACCAGCAGGGCAACCAACACGGTCACGCTGACCGCATTTCCGCCATACGCGGAGAATGGCCACAGTGTGGCCGTTGCCAGTAAAAAGATAATGGTCAGCGCCACCAGCAGAATGGAGAGGGCGATTTCATTGGGGGTTTTGCGCCGCTGCGCCCCTTCCACCATCGCAATCATGCGGTCGAGAAAGGTTTCCCCCGGGTTGACGCTGCACTGGATCACCAGCCAGTCCGAGAGAATACGTGTCCCACCGGTGACGGAGGCGAAATCGCCGCCGGACTCGCGGATCACCGGGGCAGATTCGCCGGTAATAGCGCTCTCATCCACCGACGCGCCCCCCTCAATCACTTCGCCGTCACAGGGGATGATGTCGCCGGCTTCAACCAGCACCACATCACCTTTGCGCAGCTCATCTGCCGGTACATGATCCATCTGCGCGCCATAGCGTGCCTCACGCAGCTTGCGGGCAAAGGCGGTTTTTTTCACCCCTTTCAGGCTGTCGGCCTGGGCTTTACTGCGGCCTTCCGCCAGCGCTTCCGCAACGTTGGCGAACAATACGGTGAACCACAGCCACAGGCTGATTGCGCCGGTAAAGATCGCGTCTCCGCTCAGATGACCGGTCGCCATTGCCAGCGCCAGCGCAGTGGTGAGTAAGCTCCCAGTCCAGACGATAAACATCACCGGGTTGCGCCACTGCACGCGCGGGCTCAACTTTTTCACCGCATCCATAAGCGCCTGGCGAACCAGCGTCGGTCCAGCCAGGGCCAGTTCTTTACGACTCATCGCACATTCTCCGCAAAAATCAGCGTAAAGAGAGATATTCCGCAACCGGGCCTAAGGCGAGGGCGGGAACAAAGGTCAGCGCGCCAACCAGCAGCACCGTACCGGTCAGCAGGCCGGTGAACAGCGCGCCGTGGGTCGGCAGTGTACCGCTGGTGGCGGGCTGGATTTTTTTACTTACCAGCGATCCGGCAATCGCCATCACCGGGACAATCACCCCGAAGCGACCGATAAACATGCAAAAGGCCAGCAGGCAGTTCCAGAAGGGAGAGCTGGCGTTTAATCCGGCAAAGGCGCTGCCGTTGTTGTTGGCGGCCGAGGACACGGCGTACAGCACCTCGCTAAAACCGTGGATGCCCGGATTAAACATGCCGCTGCGCCCGGCGGCGGTCATCATTGCCAGCGCCGTACCGCAGAGCACGAGGGCCGGGGTAACCAGTATCGCCAGCGCGGTCAGCTTCATCTCCCGTACGTCAATCTTTTTACCCAGGTATTCCGGGGTTCGACCAATCATCAGTCCGGCGATAAATACCGCCAGCAGAACAAACAGCAACATGCCGTAAAGCCCTGAGCCGACGCCGCCGAACACCACTTCGCCGATCTGCATCAGCCACATCGGGATCATGCCGCCGGGCGCGGTGAAGGAGTCGTGCATCGCATTAACCGCCCCGCACGATGCGGCCGTGGTGATCACCGCGTACAGGCTGCTTGCCAGAATGCCAAAGCGGCTCTCTTTGCCCTCCATATTGCCGGCGCTGTCGGCACCCAGTGCAAGCAGATGCGGGTTACCCTGCCATTCCGCCCACATCACCAGCGCGACGCAGAGGACAAAAATGAGCGACATCGTCCACAGCAGGGTGCGCCCCTGACGACGATCGTTGACGACCTCGCCGAACGCCAGGCAGAGCGCGGCCGGGATCAGGAAGATCGTCAGCATCTGTACCGCATTGGTGAGCGCGGTGGGGTTCTCGAACGGATGGGATGAGTTGGCATTGAAGAAGCCGCCGCCATTGGTGCCGAGCAGTTTGATCGCCTCCTGGGAAGCCACCGGCCCCATTGGCAGCAGATGTTTGACCCCTTCAAGCGACGTGTAAGGCGTATAGGGCGCCAGATTTTGCAAAACGCCCTGCTGGATAAAGAACAGCGCGATAACCAGCGAAACCGGCAGCAAGACCCACAGGGTAATGCGCGTTAAATCCACCCAGGCGTTACCCAGCGTATGAGTATTCTGCCGGGCAAATGCGCGGGTCAGGGCGAAGATCACCGCCATACCGGTGGCGGCGGAGAGGAAGTTCTGCACGGTTAACCCCGCCATCTGGCTGAAGTAGCTGAGCGTGCTCTCTCCGGCATAGGCCTGCCAGTTGGTATTGGTGACGAAGCTTACGGCGGTATTCAGCGCCAGATGCCAGGAGAGACCCGGCAACCGCTGCGGGTTCAGCGGCAGGATACCCTGCAGTAAAAGCAGGGTAAAAAGCGTCACCAGGCCGACGATGTTCACGAGTACGATGGCCAGTAAGTACTGGCGCCAGTTCATCTCCCGGCTATCGATGCCCAGTATGCGCCACAGCGCGCGCTCGACGCTGCCGGTGACCGGCCATGCTACGTTGTTGATCATCCTGGCGAAGAGCATCCCCAGTGGTTTTGCCAGCAGGAACAACAGCAACAGAAAGCTGGCAAGCAGTAAAAATCCCTGAGCGGCCATCAGAATGCCTCCGCATTAATCAGGGCATAGACCAGATAGCCCAGTAACAGCACAACCAGCACGATGCCGGCAATCAGACCTGCACTCACAATCCACCTCCGGGTGATTCGGGTATGTGTGCTAACGGTAGGATTTACGGCGCAAAGATTTCGCAAAAATCAGGACGGCGGGTGTAAAAAAAGTATAAAAATGGCAAACCCACATTTTAACTATTGGTAAGTATATTTTTAACTTTCCTGTAACTTAGTTACGCGAGAAGTGTAAATATTCACCAAACGAATGAAAATAAGTGGTCGGATGAGTAGTAAAATTACACACAACGCGGTACGATTTTAGCCAGATAACCTGTTTCAATTTTCCGGATCAAATTTCCGGCCAGCTAAAGGGGAGAAAAATATGGATCTTTACAAAGAGTATCCGGCACATGTTGTCTTTATGCGTCGCACTTTCGCCGTGGTGGCTGGCGTGCTGGCGCTGCCCGTCATGCTTTTCTGGAAAGATCGCGCGCGTTTTTACAGCTATCTGCATCGGGTCTGGGCGAAAACCAGCGAAAAACCGGTGTGGATGGATCAGGCCGAGAAAGTGACCTGCGATTTCTACTAACACCGCGCCGAACCTCTTAAAAACCGCCTCAGCAATGTGGCGGTTTTTTTATGTGCGAACGACCTGTGCTCTGCATCAGGGAACGGCTCAGGGGCTACACTTATCGTTGATGTCGCGACGCGGCACACGACGATGATGGACGTCGCGCGCGTACGCCGTGACTTGCGCCCGGCGCGCGACTTCCACACTATAATAGCGAAGTTTCCCTGTGCGCCTCCGGCCGTTTAACCTTCGCCGGGGCGCCACGTTTACGTTACGGATAATCACTGGAGTATTATGGCCACGCATCTGGTCTGGTTTCGTGCAGATTTGCGCGTTCACGATAATCTTGCCCTGGCCGCCGCCTGCCGCGACCGCCATGCGCGCGTACTGGCGCTGTTTATTGCCACACCCGGCCAATGGCAACAGCATGATATGGCCCCGCGACAGGCCGCCTGTTTATCTTCCTGCCTCAACGACCTGCAGCGCTCGCTGGCGGAAAAAGGGATCTCCCTGCTGTATGCCGGGGTGACGGATTTTGCCGAACAGCTCCGGACGCTGGAGCAAATCTGTCAGCAGTACAGCGTCACACATCTGTATTACAACTATCAGTATGAATATAACGAGCGCCAGCGGGATCGCCTGCTTGAAAACCGCCTGTCAGGGGTTATCTGTCAGGGATTCGATGACAGCGTAATGCTGGCACCGGGTAGCGTGATGACCGGCAATCATGAAATGTATAAAGTCTTTACGCCGTTTAAAAATGCCTTTATCAAACGTCTGAAAGAAGGGCTACCTGAGTGTGTCTCTGCGCCGGCCGTACGGGGTGAGGCGATAACCGGCTATCCGTCACTGTCGTTTAGCTATCCGCAGGACGCGTTCGATGAAGCGCTTTTCCCGGCAGGCGAAAAGGCGGCGATTAACCGGCTGCGCCAGTTTTGCAAACAGCATGCCGCAGAATATGAGGCCCGGCGTGATTTACCGGCTGTTGAAGGCACCAGCCGCCTGTCGGTGTGCCTGACGCTCGGGACGCTGTCGCCGCGCCAGTGTCTGCATCGTCTGCTGGCCGAGCTGCCTCAGGCGCTGGAAGGGGGAGCCGGCGCGGTCTGGCTCAACGAGCTTATCTGGCGCGAGTTCTACCGCCATCTGATGACCATGCATCCTGATTTATGTAAACATCGGCCCTTTATTCAATGGACCGACAACGTAAAATGGCAGGTAAATGAGGCGCAGCTGGAGGCCTGGAAAAAAGGGCTGACGGGCTACCCGATTGTGGATGCCGCAATGCGCCAGCTCAATACGACGGGCTGGATGCACAACCGCCTGCGGATGATTACCGCCAGTTTCCTGGTTAAAGATCTGCTTATCGACTGGCGCGTGGGCGAGCGCTATTTTATCTCGCAGCTGATCGATGGCGATCTCGCGGCCAATAACGGCGGCTGGCAGTGGGCGGCGTCAACAGGCACCGATGCCGCGCCCTATTTTCGCATCTTCAACCCCACCACCCAGGGGCAAAAATTCGATGCCGACGGCGAATTTATTCGCCACTGGCTGCCTGAGCTGGCGGACGTACCAGCTAAAGCGATCCACGACCCGTGGAGCTGGGCAGATAAGCAGGGGATAACGCTCGACTATCCTCGTCCGGTTGTTGACCATAAACAGGCGCGTGTCGCCACGCTGGCCGCCTATGAAGCGGCCCGCAAAGCTTAAGAGATAAATGATGAAAAACAGTGAACTGGAAAGCCTGATCAACGACAAACTCAACAGCGCGAGCTTCAGCGACTACGGGCCAAACGGTCTGCAGGTTGAAGGGCGCGAAACGGTGCAGAAAATTATAACCGGCGTGACGGCAAGCCAGGCGCTGCTTGATGAAGCGGTGCGCCAGCAGGCGGATGCGGTCATCGTTCATCATGGTTATTTCTGGAAAAACGAATCGCCGGTGATTCGCGGAATGAAGCGTAACCGACTGAAAACGTTACTGGCGAACGATATCAACCTGTACGGTTACCATTTGCCGCTGGATGCCCATGCCGAACTGGGCAATAACGTCCAGCTGGCGGCGCT
Organism: Pseudomonadota bacterium; assembly: GCA_023425455.1. Classification (GTDB taxonomy): domain Bacteria; phylum Pseudomonadota; class Gammaproteobacteria; order Enterobacterales; family Enterobacteriaceae; genus Enterobacter. Next base: position 14,169 of record JAFACP010000360.1, read on the forward strand.
GCTGGGGATCACGGTGATGGGCGAAATTGAGCCGTTAGTGCCGTGGGGCGAACTGGCGATGCCGGTTCCGGGCCTTGAACTGGCCTCCTGGATTGAAGCGCGTCTTGGGCGTCGTCCTCTGTGGTGCGGCGATACCGGACCGGACAAGGTAAAACGCGTCGCCTGGTGTACCGGCGGCGGCCAGGGCTTTATCGATAGCGCGGCGCGGTTTGGCGTCGATGCGTTCATTACCGGTGAAGTCTCCGAGCAGACGATCCACTCGGCCCGCGAGCAGGGCCTGCATTTTTACGCCGCGGGCCACCATGCGACGGAACGTGGCGGTATTCGCGCCCTCAGCGAATGGCTGACGGAAAATACCGAACTGGACGTCACCTTTGTGGATATCCCTAACCCGGCCTGATGAGAGGTACCCGAGTGCAGCGAGCGCGTTGTTATCTGCTGGGCGAAACCGCCGTGGTGCTGGAGCTGGAGCCGCCGGTAACGCTGGCGACGCAAAAGCGTATCTGGCGGCTGGTCCAGCGTCTGAACGAAATGCCGGAAGTGGTGGACGTCATTCCGGGGATGAACAATATCACCGTCGTGTTGCAAGACCCTCATACCGTTGCGCTGGATGCGATTGAACGTCTGCAGCGCTGGTGGGAAGAGAGTGAGGCGCTGGAGCCAGAATCCCGCGCGCTCGAGATCCCGGTGGTCTACGGCGGTGCCGCAGGCCCGGATCTCTCCGTCGTGGCGCACCATTGTGGGTTAACGGAGAAACAGGTGGTTGAGCTGCATTCCTCGGTCAACTATGTCGTCTGGTTTTTAGGTTTCCAGCCAGGCTTTCCTTATCTCGGCGGATTATCGCCCCGCCTGCATACGCCGCGTCGGGCCGAGCCGCGCGTGAGCGTACCGGCGGGCACGGTCGCCATTGGCGGCGAACAGACCGGGATCTACCCGCTAAGCACGCCGGGCGGCTGGCAGCTTATTGGCCACACCCACGCGCCGCTGTTTGCACCCGGAGCGGCAACGCCTGTCCTTCTGCGTCCCGGCGATACCCTGCGCTTTATCCCGCAGAAGGAGGGCGTATGTTAACGTTTATCCGCGCGGGTCTTTATACCTCGGTCCAGGACGCCGGTCGGTTTGGCCTGCGTCAGTCCGGCGTAAGTTATTGCGGCGCGCTTGACCGGCCGGCGCTGGAGATAGCCAACCTGCTGGTGGGGAATTCGGGCAGTACGGCGGCGCTGGAGATTACGCTGGGTCAGTGCGTGGTCGAGTTCAGCCGCGAAACCTGGTTTGCCTTAACCGGTGCGGACTGTGAGGCGACGCTGGATAACCAGCCGGTCTGGACGGGGTGGCGTCTGCGGGCAAAAGCCGGTCAGCGTCTGGTGTTAAAACGTCCCCGGCACGGCGTTCGCAGCTATCTTGCCGTGGCCGGCGGTATCGATGTGCCGGCGGTGATGGGCTCAGCCAGTACCGATCAGAAAGCGGGCATAGGAGGGCATGAGGGACGTCTGCTGCGCGACGGCGACCGGCTGGCGGTTAAACCCTCTGCGCGCCATTTCTCGATGACGCAGGGCGTGAAGCAACTGCTGTGGGGAAACCAGATCCGCGCCTTACCCGGGCCTGAATATCAGGAGTTTGACGCGGTCTCGCAGGAGTCGTTCTGGCGTTCACCGTGGAAGCTAAGCCCGCAAAGCAACCGCATGGGGTATCGCCTGCAGGGGCAGCCGCTGACC
>JAFACP010000431.1 GCA_023425455.1 Pseudomonadota bacterium
ACCCGGCACTTTGCCAGGCGGAATAGGCCAGTTGTTCAACGACACCGATAGCAAACAACAGCAGTGAAACGGGACGGCACCAGGGAAGCAGACCGACCGCAACCAGCAGGGTCGTTGCCGGAAACAGGCTAACAAAACTGCTCATCAGCGGATGACGCATCTCCGACAATACGCTGTACGGAAAGCGAATGGCGCGGCTGATAAAGGCAACTGACAGCAAAAACCAGATGCCTGTCGCCATAGCCACCAGCGTGTCGCCTACCCAGTGGCTGACCGGCCAGATAGTGCTGGCGTAGCGCCAGGCGAACCCCATACCGATCACCCCCAGCACCATACCGAAATAGCCAGCGGGCAAGTTAAGAACCTGTTGGCTGTTGTTATTCTTATTCATTTAATTTAAACATTAAAATGTATTTTAAATGCCATTTTAAAAGGTTTGTCAGGCTAACGCCAGTACTTCGCCCGGGCGAAACTTTTGCTACGTTTAGTGAAGATGCTTCTTTGAGGGAACAGCATGAAAAAGTACCGCCTTAGCGATGAAACCCGCCTCTGGCAGTGGCAGGACGGCGAGCGTCAATGCGTCGCCACCTTGCGCCAGCTCATCGCCCTCGTCGATTTCAACGACGTCAGCTGCAACAGCAGAGGCGGCTGGGTTGAGGATGACGAGACGCTCGCGCACGACGGGGAGTGCTGGATCTACGACCAGAACAGCGTGGCCTTTGCTGGCGCGCGGATCGGCGGTAACGCCCGCCTCACGCGTACCTGCGTGGTAAGCCACCAGGCCTGCATAGAGGGCAACAGCTGGATTGACGGGGCCTGCATCAGCCACGGTGCACGAATAAGTGACAACGTCACCATTCAGCAGTCGGATGTGCGCGGCGAGTGCCATATTTACGGCAACGCCCGGGTGCTGCATCACAGCAAGGTGATCGCCGCCAGAGGGCTGACCCCCGACCCTGAGCAGATCCTGAAAATTTACGATAACGCGACGGTAAGCCAGTCCCGGGTGGTGCATCAGGCGCAAATTTATGGCGATGCAATGGTGAATTATGCGTTTATTGAGCACCGCGCCGAGGTGTTCGACAACGCTATTCTTGACGGCAACGACAGCAATAACGTCTGGGTCTGCGACTGCGCAAAAGTGTATGGCCACGCGCGACTGATTGCCGGAACCGACGATGACGCCATCCCCACGCTGCGTTACAGCTCGCAGGTCGCCGGGCATGCGGTGGTCGAGGGGAACTGCGTCATTAAGCATCACGTCCTGATCGGCGGTCAGGCGTGGCTGTGCGGCGGCCCCATTATGCTCGACGACCGGGTGGTGATTCAGGGGCGCGCGCGCATCAGCGGCGACGTGCTGATAGAGCACCGGGTGAAGATCACCGACGATGCGGTGATTGAAGCATTCGCGGGGGAGACGATTCATCTGCGCGGCGAGAAGGTGGTCAACGGCAGCCAGCGCATCATCCGCACGCCGCTGTCCGGGACGCTATAGCGGGAAAATTTTGGCGTAGCTGTTCACATCGTCGAAGCGGCCATTGAGAAACTCCGCTTCCCGCAGGCAGCCCTCAAGCGTAAACCCGTTGCGGAGCGCCACGCGGTTGCTGCTGAGGTTGTCCACCCGGCACTTGATCACAAAGCGGCGGATCTCACCCCGGGCGGCGAACCAGGTCATCAACGCCTGCAGCGACTGCGACAGAATGCCGTTGCCCTGCCGTTCTTCGTCCAGCCAGTAACCGATATAGGCCGTTTTGTTGACCGGCTCGATGGCATTAAACGATAACACGCCGACTAACACCTGCTCCTGAAAAATCAGGAACATTTTGGCATAGCCCCGCTGGTGCAACATCATGTTGCTCACCACGTTGCGTCGGGTGTCCTCTTCAGCGCCCGTATGCTGCGCCCAGTCGAAGGCGCTTTGCAGCCAGGTCTTATTTTTGATCACCAGACGGTGAAGCTCTGCCGTATAGCACTCTGCCACCGCACGCAGCGCTATCTGGTCGGATACCGCGATGATTTCGCCGGAGGTTGTGGTCATCTCTTCTCACCTTAGCCCTCTCCCCACCGGGGAGAGGAAACGGAACGTTAGCGCATGATGCGATCATCAACGTAATTGCGTTTATCCGGCGCTGGCGGGAAATACTGATACAGCCAGGTCTCACTGATGGCCTCCCCCTGACAGCGCAGGAACATGCGCATGTCTACCGGATCGGTGGCATCGGAATCCGGATACCAGTCGAAGAGGATGCGATAGCCGTCAAACGGCTCAACGTAGAGGATCTCAATCTGTTTCGCCTGGCCGCCGGAAAGGGTAATGACCGGCTCGATCCCCTTCGGCGCGGCGGCTTTCAGATCACCGCCGACAAAATCGACGGCGAAGCGACGCGCCCACACTTTCGGGTAGTGTTCGCCCGGCGCCCACCCTTCCGGGAAACCGCCCATGCCGGTGCGGGTGGCGAAGACATTGGCCAGCGGCGAGCGTACCGGCGGTCGCGCGCTCCAGTAAAGACGGTATTTGAAATCGAGGCTATCGCCCGCCTGTACCGCTTTTTCCGGCTGCCAGAAACAGACCACGTTATCGAGCGTCTCTCCGGTGGTTGGGATCTCCATCAGCCCAACCGCCCCCTTCCCCCAGTTGTTGCGCGGTTCAACCCACAGGCTTGGACGTTTGTTATACCAGCCCATGATGTCCTGATAGTGGGAGAAGTCGCGATCGAGCTGCAGCAGACCAAACCCTTTCGGGTTGTTGTCCAGATAAGCGTTGAACTGCAGCTTCTGCGGATTATTCAGCGGTCGGCAGATCCACTCGCCGTTGCCGCGCCACATGGCCAGACGGTCAGAGTCGTGGATTTGCGGGTGAATGGTGTCGCACATGCGACGCTCATTGTTGCCGCAGCTGAACATGCTGGTCATCGGCGCGATGCCGAGCTGTTTGATCTCTTTCCGGGCGTAGAGATGGTTTTCCACCTCCATGATCACCTGGCTCTTCTCGCAGTG
>JAFACP010000059.1 GCA_023425455.1 Pseudomonadota bacterium
GTGTCACACTCTGCAACCATCAATCAGGCCTGGCAGACGCTGCGTCATCCGCTGAGCCGCGCGGAATATCTGCTCTCCCTGCACGGTTTTGATCTGGCAAGCGAACAGCACACCGTACGCGATACGGCGTTTCTGATGGAACAGCTGGAGCTTCGTGAGGAGCTGGATGAGATTGAACAGGCCAAAGACGAGGCGCGGCTGGAAAGCTTTATCACGCGCGTGAAAGGAATGTTCGATACCCGCCATCAGCAGATGGTTGCGCAATTGAGTGACGAGACGTGGGATGTGGCGGCAGACACTGTGCGCAAACTGCGTTTTCTCGATAAACTGCGAAGCAGTGCTGAACAACTCGAAGAAAAGCTGCTCGATTTTTAATTTCGGAAGCAAATATGGCCTTATTACAAATTAGTGAGCCGGGCTTGAGCGCCGCGCCGCACCAGCGTCGTCTGGCGGCAGGCATTGACCTTGGCACCACCAATTCCCTCGTGGCGACCGTGCGTAGCGGCCAGGCGGAAACGCTGGCTGACGAGCAGGGCCGCCATCTGCTGCCTTCCGTGGTCCACTACCAGCAGCAGGGCCACGCGGTCGGCTATGACGCGCGTGCCAATGCCGCACGCGATCCGGCCAACACCATCAGCTCGGTGAAGCGCATGATGGGCCGCTCTCTGGCCGATATTCAGACCCGTTATCCCCACCTGCCGTATCAGCTGCAGGCCAGCGAAAACGGCCTGCCGATGATGGCAACGGCGGCCGGTTTACTGAACCCGATTCGTGTTTCTGCTGACATCCTGAAGGCGCTGGCCACCCGGGCGACGGAAACGCTGAAAGGCGATCTCGACGGGGTGGTGATTACCGTCCCGGCCTATTTCGACGATGCGCAGCGCCAGGGCACGAAAGATGCCGCGCGTCTGGCGGGCCTGCACGTGCTGCGCCTGCTGAACGAGCCGACGGCGGCAGCCATTGCCTACGGCCTGGACTCCGGCCAGGAAGGGGTGATTGCGGTTTACGATCTTGGTGGCGGCACTTTCGATATCTCCATTCTGCGCTTAAGCCGCGGGGTGTTTGAAGTGCTGGCGACCGGTGGTGATTCCGCCCTCGGCGGCGACGATTTTGACCATCTGCTGGCCGATTACATTCGCGAGCAGGCGGGCGTCAGCGATCGCAGCGATGCGCGCGTTCAGCGTGAACTGCTGGATGCGGCTATCGAGGCGAAAATCGCCCTTAGCGATGCACAATCCGTCAGCGTCAACGTGGCGGGCTGGCAGGGTGAGATCGCCCGCGACCAGTTTAACGAGCTGATTACCCCGCTGGTGAAACGCACGCTGCTCTCCTGCCGTCGCGCGCTGAAGGATGCGGGCGTTGAGGCAGACGAGGTGCTGGAAGTGGTGATGGTCGGTGGTTCAACCCGTGTCCCGCTGGTGCGTGAGCGCGTGGGTGAATTCTTCGGCCATACGCCGCTGACCGCCATCGACCCGGACAAAGTGGTGGCCGTAGGGGCCGCCATTCAGGCCGATATCCTGGTCGGCAATAAGCCGGACAGCGAAATGCTGCTGCTCGACGTCATCCCGCTGTCGCTGGGTTTAGAGACCATGGGCGGCCTGGTGGAGAAAGTGATCCCGCGTAACACCACCATTCCGGTGGCGCGCGCGCAGGAGTTTACCACGTTCAAAGACGGGCAGACGGCGATGTCCATCCACGTGATGCAGGGCGAGCGTGAGCTGGTGCAGGATTGCCGCTCTCTTGCCCGCTTCGCGCTGCGCGGCATTCCGGCGCTGCCTGCGGGCGGGGCGCATATCCGCGTCACCTTCCAGGTGGATGCCGATGGTCTGCTGAGCGTGACGGCAATGGAGAAATCGACCGGCGTCGAATCGTCCATTCAGGTTAAACCGTCCTACGGTCTGACCGACGGCGAAATCGCCTCCATGATTCAGGATTCAATGAGCTACGCCGAGCAGGACGTGAAGGCGCGCATGCTGGCTGAGCAGAAAGTGGAAGCCGCACGCGTGCTGGAAAGTCTGAACGGCGCGCTCGCTGCCGATGCCGCGCTGCTAAGCGCCGCTGAGCGTCAGGCGATCGACGATGCTGCTGCACGCTTACGCGCAGCGGCGGCAGGCGATGACGCGGATGCAATAGAAGAAGCCATTAAAAACGTTGATAAACAAACCCAGGACTTCGCCGCACGCCGCATGGACAAATCTGTCCGCGTCGCGCTGAAGGGCCAGTCCGTGGACGAGGTTTAATATGCCAAAGATTGTTATTTTGCCTCATGCGGACCTCTGTCCGGATGGCGCTGTTCTGGAAGCGAAGACCGGTGAAACCATTCTCGATGTTGCCCTGCGTAACGGTATCGAAGTGGAACACGCCTGTGAAAAATCCTGTGCCTGCACAACATGTCACTGTGTCGTGCGTGAAGGTTTCGACTCGCTTGCCGAGAGTACCGAAGACGAAGACGACATGCTGGATAAAGCATGGGGTCTGGAGCCTGACAGCCGTTTAAGCTGCCAGGCGCTGGTGACCGATGAAGATCTGGTCGTGGAGTTCCCACGCTACACCATCAACCACGCACGCGAGCATTAATATGGGACTGAAGTGGACTGACAGCCGTGAAATCGGCGAAGCGCTTTTTGATGCTAACCCGGATCTTGATCCAAAGACCGTACGTTTCACCGATATGCATCAGTGGATTTGCTGTCTGGAGGATTTTGACGACGATCCAAACGCATCCAATGAAAAAATTCTGGAGGCGATTCTGCTAGTCTGGTTAGACGAAGCAGAATAATTTCTCCGTCATGCCGCACGTTGCCGATGCGTTCGCCGCACGTGTTCCCCCCGGTTACAGCGTTATCTCTGCTGCCGGGAATTCACTCGCGTGCCGCCTTCCTGCAACGCGGATCATGTCGTGGAAAGAGACTCTATGGGCTGCCTTCAGGCGGCCCGTTTGCTAATAAGGATAAATAAAATGACCGAAGCGATGAAGATTACGCTCTCGACGCAGCCCGCCGATGCGCGCTGGGGCGAGAAAGCCACTTACAGCATTAACAACGACGGTATTACCCTGCACCTGACCGGCGCGGATGATTTAGCGCTTATCCAGCGCGCGGCGCGCAAGGTCGACGGTCTGGGTATTAAGCATGTGTCGCTGGAGGGCGAAGGCTGGGATATCGACCGCAGCTGGGCGTTCTGGTCGGGTTATAAAAGCCCGAAAGGCAGCCGTAAGATTGCGTGGGCGAACCTCGATGAAGCCGGCCAAAAAGAGCTGGAAAGCCGTCTGACCATCATCGACTGGGTGCGTGACACCATCAATGCTCCGGCGGAAGAGCTGGGGCCGGAGCAGCTGGCGCAGCGTGCTGTGGATCTGCTGTGCGGCGTGGCGGGGGATAACATGTCCTACCGCATCACCAAAGGCGAAGATCTGCGCGAGCAGAACTATATGGGCATCCACACCGTAGGCCGTGGCTCTGAGCGTCCGCCGGTGCTGCTGGCGCTGGATTACAACCCAACCGGCGACAAAGAGGCCCCGGTATTCGCCTGCCTGGTTGGTAAAGGCATCACCTTTGATACCGGCGGTTACAGCCTGAAGCAGAGCGCCTTCATGGACTCCATGAAGTCCGATATGGGCGGTGCTGCGACCATTACCGGCGCGCTGGCGTTCGCCATCACCCGCGGTCTGAACAAGCGCGTAAAACTGTACCTGTGCTGCGCAGACAACATGGTCAGCGGTAACGCCTTCAAGCTCGGCGATATCATTCGTTACCGTAACGGCAAAAACGTTGAAGTGATGAACACCGATGCGGAAGGCCGTCTGGTGCTGGCCGATGGCCTGATTGACGCCAGTGCGCAGAAGCCAGAGCTTATCATCGATATGGCGACCCTGACCGGCGCGGCGAAAACGGCGCTCGGTAACGACTATCACGCGCTGTTCAGCTTTGACGATAAGCTGGCCGCCCGCCTGCTGGCGAGCGCCGCCGCTGAGAACGAACCGTTCTGGCGCCTGCCGCTTGCCGAATTCCACCGCAGCCAGCTGCCGTCTAACTTCGCTGAGCTGAACAACACCGCCAGCGCGGCGTACCCGGCAGGGGCGAGCACGGCGGCAGGTTTCCTGTCGCACTTCGTTGAGAATTACCGCGAAGGCTGGCTGCACATCGACTGCTCTGCCACCTACCGCAAAGCGGCGGTTGAGCAGTGGTCTGCCGGCGCAACCGGTCTGGGCGTGCGTACCGTTGCGAATCTGCTGACCGCAGAGTAATTGTCTTTGCCCGGCGGGGCTGCGCGACGGAGTTACAGGCCGGATACGCGCAGCGCCCCGGCTTTATGTTGAAGTAGCCAAACTATGTCCGAAACTAAAAACGAGTTAGAAACCCTGCTGGAGCAGGCGGCGACCGAACCTGCGCACCGTCCGGCTTTTTTCCGCGTGCTGCTGGAGTCCACCGTCTGGGTACCGGGCAGTGCGGCGGAAGGTGAGCAGGTCATCGAAGACAGCGCGCTGGATCTGCTGCACTGGGAGAAAGACGATGGCTCCTCGGTGATCCCGTTTTTCAGCTCGCTGGAGGCGCTACAGCAGGCGGTTAAAGATGAACAGGCCTTTGTGGTGATGCCGGTGCGCACGCTGTTTGAGATGACGCTCGGCGAAACCCTGTTCCTTAACGCCAGACTGCCGACCGGCAAAGAGTTTACCCCACGTGAAATCAGCCATCTGATCGGTGAAGAGGGCAATCCGCTCAGCACCCAGGCGGTGCTGGAAGGCGGTGAAACGCTGCTGTTGTCTGCGGTGGCCGAACCACCCGCGCAGATGATTGACTCTCTGACCACGCTTTTCAAAACCCTCAAGCCGGTGAGGCGCGCGTTCCTCTGCGCTCTCAAAGAGCGCGCGGACGAACAGCCAGTGCTGCTGATTGGTATTGAAGCCGACGGTGATATTGAGGAGATCATTCAGGCGGCGGGAAGTGTCGCCACCGACACGCTGCCGGGCGATGAGCCGATCGATATCTGTCAGGTGCAGAAAGGGGAGAAGGGCATCAGCCACTTTATCACTGAACACATCACGCCATTCTACGAGCGGCGCTGGGGCGGGTTCCTGCGCGATCTGAAAACCACGCGCATTCTCTAGTGGTCACTAACGGGGTGAGGCTTCACCCCGTCGCTTCCAGCAACAGCAAATCCATCAGCAACACCAGATTTGACTCAAACGAGGTTACGCCTGCCGCCTCCGCGGCGTAGTGCACGGCTTCGTCGTACAGGGCGAAATGCAGATCGGCCATCCCCGCGAGGGTATTGGCGGAGGCGCGGGTAAACGCCACCACCGTCATGCCGACGTTTTGCGCAATTCGCGCCTTATCCAGCACCTGCTCCGTTTCACCGCTGCGGGAGACGGCAATAAACACCTGATACCGCGCGGCGTTGCTGAGGAAAATATTGCGGCTATCGCCAGGCCCGGAGATAAACGCCGTCTTGCCGAGAACCTGTAGCTTCTTGGTCAGGTACTCGGCAAACAGATAGGAAAACCCGGCGCCATACAGAAAAAAACTCTCTTTCTGGCGCAGCAGGGTGGAAAACAGCTGGCGTTTCTCCTGCGTGACCCACTGAAAGGTCTGCTGATAATTGGCGATAAACTGATTGAAGAGGGCAGGCAGTTCCGCAGTGAGGGTCGGCTGCGCGGCAATGTGCGGTGTATCCAGCAGTAGCTGCTTACAGTGCCAGATAAGCTCGCTAAAGCCGCTAAAGCCCAGCTTCTGACACAGGCGCATAATGGTGGCGGTTGAGACAAACGTCGCCTGCGCCAGCTCGCGTACCGTGATATGCCCGACCAGCAGCGGGTGCTCCGTCAGATGCGAGAGGACGCGATACTCCGCGCGGGTCAGCGATGCCCCGCGCGTCAACAGCGTTGCCAGCCGGTTATCCATTACTGAGCCGGTTCAACCGGCAGATCGTCGCGTGCGCCCCATTCACTCCACGCGCCGTCGTAGAGCGTCACATCGCGCACGCCGAGGGTCGCCAGCGCCAGAATCACCACGCAGGCGGTCACGCCGGAGCCGCAGCTGGCAACGATCGGGCGCGTTACGTCGACGCCCTGACGTTCAAAAATAGCCCGCAGCTCGTCGGTGGTTTTCAGCTCGCCTTCAAACACCAGATCGCCCCACGGCACGTTCAGTGCGCCTGGAATATGGCCGCGCTTCAGGCCCGGACGCGGCTCATCCGCCTGCGCATTAAAACGGGGGGCCGGGCGGGCGTCGACGATTTGCGCCGTTTTCTCGTGGCTGGCAACCAGCACATCGGTCAGACGCTTGACCACATGGGGATCGAATGTGGCATCGAAATCACCTTCCGGCAGAGCGATGTCGCCCTGCTGCAATGGCCGCTCTTCACGCGTCCAGCCCGCAAGACCGCCCGCCAGAATCGACACTTTTTCCACACCGGCGTTTTTCAGCATCCACCATGCGCGCGGCGCGGAGAAGAGGTTGCCTTCGTCGTAAACCACCAGATGTTTGTCTTTGCTGATGCCGAGCTCACGCATTGCCACGGAGAAGGCTTCCGGGCGCATCAGCATGTGCGGCAGCGATACGGTGTGGTCGGAGAGGGCTTCGATATCAAAAAAAACCGCGCCGGGCAGGTGTCCGGCACGGTATTCCGCGGCCATATCGCGAAGGTGCTCCTGTCCGGCAGGCGCCATTCGCGCGTCAATAATCTGGACTTCCGGGTCGTCGCTGTGCTCAATCAGCCAGTCGGCGGCGACAAAATATGAGGTGGACATGGTTGCCTCCATTCTTTTCCGTAAAAAAGGATTGTCGGTGTTTTTTCTGACACCGACAAGCACACCACGTTCAACTCGCGAACAAGCCCTTATTTTTTCACCGCTTCGCCATCCTGCCAGGCTTTTTGCAGGGCTGGCCAGTAGTCGCGGTTGGCTTCAATCATCTCATCGAGGATCGCTTTCGCGTGCTCCATGGTCGGCATGGTCCGGTTGAGGGTAAACGCCTGCAGCGCTTTCTCGTAGCTGCCCTCAATGGTCGCTTCCACCAGCAGTTGTTCAGAGGCGAGCTGCTGCTGCAGCAAGGTCTGATGGAACAGCGGAACCTGGCCCACGCGCACTGGCTCAGGTCCGTCGGCGGTGATATACGCCGGCACCTCCACCACCGCGTCGTAGGGCAGGTTGGTAATCGCGCCGCGGTTCTCTACCATCACCAGATGGCGTTGACGCAGATTGAAGGCCAGCGAGCAGGCGACATCGACGATAAACTCTCCGTGCACGCCAACGTGGAAGGCATCCGGCAAAATACCGGTCTGCTTATAGGCATCTGCGGCGGCAAACAGCTTTTTCTCACGCCCGTCTATCACTTCGTTGGCGCGGGTGTACTCCGGGTTCTGATGCGCCACAATCTGGTTCGGCATCAGGTAGTACTGCAGATATGGGTTCGGCAGGTACGCCGGGAAGTTATCCATAATCGGCTTGATATTGCGCCAGGTTTTCACCCACGACGGATCCGAATGCTGCGGATCGGTTTTTGCCGCATCTTCCGTCAGCAGCCCAAACCTGGCGATATGGCGACGCAGCTCCGGCAGCCTGTCCTCACCGTCGACCACCACGCGGGTAAACCAGCCGAAATGGTTGAGGCCAAAGTAATCGACCTCCAGCTTATGACGATCCACGCCGAGGATCGCGCCCATGTTGCGCATCGCGGCGACGGGCATATCGCAGATATTCAACACCCGCGCGTTTGGCCGCAGACGACGCACGCCCTCGGCGACGATCGCCGCCGGGTTAGAGTAGTTAACGATCCACGCTTTTTGATGCGCGTAACGCGCCACCCGATCGATAAGCTCGACCATCGGCAGGATCGTGCGAAGACCGTACGCCAGCCCGCCGGGACCGCAGGTTTCCTGGCCGATAACGCCGTGACGCAGCGGGATCTTCTCATCCTGTTCGCGCATCTTATACTGGCCGACGCGCATCTGGGCAAAGATGAAGTGCGCGCCGCTGAAGGCCACTTCCGGATCGGTGGTGACCGTAAATTTGATGTGCTGGCTGTGGTCACGGATGACCTTCTCCACGACGGGCGCAATGGTGTTCTGACGCGCCTCGTCGATGTCATAAAGGCGAATTTCGGCCAGCGGGAAATCCTGCAGGCGAACCATCAGGCTTTTCACAATACCCGGCGTGTAGGTGCTGCCGCCGCCGGCAATAGAGAGAATAAACGGGGGTGTAAACATCTTTAGCTCCTGTCAGAGAAACGTCTCAACGGCTTCTCGCATTTTTTTAACGTGCAGCCCGTAGACCACCTGAACGTTGTTACCTTGTTTGATAATCCCTTTCGCGCCGGTCGCCCTGAGCCCCGGTTCGTCAACGATGGCGACATCCCTGACCGTGACGCGCAGGCGGGTATAGCAGTTATCCACCACTTCAATGTTTTCACGTCCGCCCAGCCCTTTGACGATCGACTGGCCCATCGCCGCGTGATTCCCTTTCGCCTGGTACTCTTGCTTGCTGTAAAGGCGTGTCTCCTGCTCCTCATCCTCCCGGCCCGGCGTCTTCATGTTGAAGCGCAGGATCAGGACGCGGAACACCACGAAGTAGAGCGCGGACATGATAAGCCCCACCACGATGTACATCGGCCAGTTGGACTTCTCCGTGCCGAGCGGCAGGTTGTAGAGAATGAAGTCGATAATGCCGTTGGCGCCGATCGCGTGAACGCCCAGCAGCGAGAACAGCATCATGCCGATACCGGTCAGCAGCGCATGCGCCACGAACAGCAATGGGGCGATAAACAGAAATGAGAACTCAATCGGTTCGGTGACGCCGACCAGCAGCGAGGTGAGCGCCGCCGGGATCAAAATCGCTTTGGCGGCGGCTTTGCGCTCTGGCCTGGCGGTCATATACATCGCCAGCGCAGCGGCAGGCAGGCCAAACATTTTGCTGATGCCGCGCGCGTCCCAGACCACCGTGCTGCTGAGCTGCTTAACCTGCGGGCACGCCATCTCTGCGAAATAGATATTGCGTGCTCCCTGATACGCCGTGCCGCAGACCTCCTGAGTACCGCCAAGCTCGGTATAGAGGAACGGGGTATAGACCAGATGGTGCAGGCCGGTCGGCACCAGAACGCGTTCCAAAAAGCCGTATATCGCCACACCGAACGGGCCGGAACCCTTAATGGCCAGCGCCAGGGCGCTGATGCCGTGCTGGGCGAAGGGCCATATTTCGCTCATCAGCACGCCAAGCAGCATGGCGACGGGCAGCATCACAATGGCGACGAAACAGTGGCCGGAATAAATCGCCATCGCCCCGTTAAACTGTACACCGGCGTATTTGTTGTACAGGTATCCGGAGAGCGCGCCGGTCAGGATCCCGGCAAACACGCCCATCTCCAGCACCTGAACGCCGAGCACCATGCTCTGCCCGGCCACTTTCATCTGCCCGGCAGGCGCCAGCGCGCCCTGCAGCTGCAGGGTGACGTTCATGGCGTTGATAAACACCACAAAGGTCACCAGGCCAATCAGGGCGGCGTAGCCTTTGTCGCGGCTGGCGAGACCAATCGGAATGCCGACGGCAAACACCAGCGCCAGGTTAACCAGAATCGATACGGCAGATTTGGCGATCAGCTGACCGACAGTCTGGATCAGGGGGTGACCAAGAAACGGCAGATACCCGGCAAGATTCCCGTTACCCAGAACGTTACCAAAGGCAATAAACAGACCGACTATCGGTAAGATAAGTACCGGTCCGTACAATGATTTTCCGAAATTTTGTAGGGCGTTCACGGCTCGTTTCATGGCTATCTCTCTTCTATGAACCGCGCACTCAGGGTGCGTCTTGCGCCTAAAGCTAGCAGGTTGTGGGCAGACATTTCCATCTATCTTGTTGTTTTAAAAACAAATGACTGGGAAGGTAACATGTGACCTTTGACGCTGTGATCGGCGTAGCAGCGGTGGCGGTCAACGGCGCGCGTCAGTGTGAGGCGCTTTCCAGATTATGAAACGGGGCTTTTTGTATTAATGAAACTTGCGGATAATACTTAACCGGATGACGATCAACAGGCTCTTTGGGCCAGGGATAAAGGATGAAACCGTTTCGTTTAGCCGCGATTTCGCTCGCGCTGCTCACCACCTTCACGCTTGTCGGCTGCGATAACAGCGACGACAAACCTCAGGCCGCAACGCCTGCCGCCTCTTCGGCAACGGCGGCGAAAGCGCCGGAAAAACCGGACGCCGATACGCTGGCGAAACTGGCCGCCAAAAGTCAGGGTCAGGCGCTGACGCTGCTGGACGCCTCAGAAGTGCAGCTCGATGGTGCCGCCACGCTGGTGCTAACCTTCTCGACCCCGCTGTCTCCCGATCAGGATTTCGCCAAAACTGTCCACGTGGTGGATAAAAAAAGCGGCAAGGTGGACGGCGCATGGGAGCTTGCGCCGAATCTCAAAGAGCTGCGCCTGCGCCATCTGGAGCCTGCCCGTCATCTGGTCGTCACCGTTGAACGTGACCTGCAGGCGCTGAATAAAGCGACCTTTGGCATTGATTACGAAAAAGCCCTAACCACCCGGGATATTGAGCCGACGGTTGGCTTTGCCAGCCGCGGCTCGCTGCTGCCGGGCAAGGTCGTTGAGGGGCTGCCGGTTATGGCGCTCAACGTCAACAACGTCGATGTCAATTTCTACCGCGTGAAGCCGGAATCGCTGGCGGCGTTCGTCAGCCAGTGGGAGTACCGTAACTCCCTGACCAACTGGGAGTCTGACACCCTGCTGAAGATGGCAGATCTGGTCTATACCGGGCGCTTTGATCTCAACCCGGCGCGCAACACCCGCGAAAAGCTGCTGCTGCCGCTGCGCGATATTAAACCGCTCCAGCAGTCTGGCGTGTATATCGCGGTGATGAACCCGGCCGGGCATTACAACTACAGCAATGCCGCCACGCTGTTTACCCTCAGTGATATTGGTCTCTCCGCGCACCGCTACCATAACCGTCTGGATATTTTCACCCAGAGCCTGGAAAACGGCGCGGCACAGGCGGGGATCGCCGTTACGCTGCTGAATGACAAAGGGCAACCCCTCGCCCAGGGGACCAGCGACGGCGACGGCCACGCGATGCTTGAGACCGATAAAAATGCGGCGTTACTTCTGGCAAGCAAAGATGGCCAGACCACGCTGCTCGATCTGACGCTACCGGCGCTCGATCTGGCGGAGTTTGATATCGCCGGTAGCCCGGGCTACAGCAAGCAGTTCTTTATGTTTGGTCCGCGCGATCTCTATCGTCCGGGTGAGACGGTGATCCTCAACGGCCTGCTGCGTGACAGCGACGGCAAGCCGCTGGCGGCGCAGCCGGTGAAGCTTGATGTGCTGCGCCCGGATGGGCAGGTCGCCCGCACCGCCGTGGTTCAGCCAGAAAACGGTCTCTACCGTTTCAACTACCCGCTTGACGGTGGGGCGCAGACCGGAATGTGGCATATTCGCGCCAACACCGGCGACAACCAGCAGCGGATGTGGGATTTCCATGTCGAAGACTTTATGCCCGAGCGGATGGCACTGAATATTCGCGGGCAACATGCGCCGGTCTCTCCGCAGGATGAGGTCAATTTTGCCGTGGTGGGCTACTACCTGTACGGCGCGCCGGCCAATGGCAACAACCTGCAGGGCCAGCTGTTCCTGCGCCCGCTGCGGGAGGCCGTCAGCGCGCTGCCGGGCTTCCAGTTTGGCGATATTGCCGAAGAGAACCTGAGCCGCAGCC
The DNA here is from genome assembly GCA_023425455.1 of Pseudomonadota bacterium. GTDB lineage: Bacteria > Pseudomonadota > Gammaproteobacteria > Enterobacterales > Enterobacteriaceae > Enterobacter. The sequence continues at coordinate 11,710 of JAFACP010000059.1, forward strand.
TGGATGAGGTCCAGCTGACGCTGGACGCTCAGGGGCGTGGCCAGATAGCCAGCGAAAGCCAGTGGCAGGGGGTGCACTCACCCGTGCAGCTGATCCTGCAGGCCAGCCTGCTGGAATCAGGCGGTCGTCCGGTTACGCGCCGCGCGGAACAGGCGATCTGGCCGGCGACCACGCTGCCGGGCATTCGCCCCCAGTTCGCCAGCAAAGCGGTCTATGACTACCGTACCGATACCACCGTCAACCAGCCGATGGTCGATGAAAACAGCAACGCCAGCTTTGACATCGTCTATGCCGACGCCAGCGGCGCGAAAAAGGCGATATCAGGGCTGCAGGTTCGCCTGATCCGCGAGCGCCGTGACTACTACTGGAACTGGTCGGAGAGCGACGGCTGGCAGTCGCAGTTCGATCAAAAAGATCTGACTGAGGGAGAGCAGACGCTGACCCTCAGCGAGGATGAAACGGGTAAGGTCACCTTCCCGGTGGAGTGGGGCTCTTATCGACTGGAGGTGAAAGCGCCGGACGATGCGGTCAGCAGCGTGCGCTTCTGGGCAGGCTACAGCTGGCAGGATAACAGCGACGGCAGCGGTGCCGCGCGTCCTGACCGGGTCATGCTGAAGATTGATAAACCGTCCTATCACCCAGGCGACACCATCCAGCTGCATATTGCGCCGCCGGCCGCCGGTAAAGGCTATGCGATGATCGAGTCCAGCGACGGGCCGCTGTGGTGGAAAGAGATCGATGTCCCGGCCAACGGGCTGGATCTCTCTATTCCGGTGGATAAGGCCTGGGCACGTCACGATCTCTATCTCAGTACGCTGGTGGTGCGCCCTGGCGATAAATCCAAATCGGCCACGCCAAAACGCGCGGTCGGGCTGCTGCACCTGCCGATGGGGGATGAGAATCGTCGCCTGAATATCGCTCTCGACAGCCCGCAAAAAATGCGGCCAAACCAGACGCTGTCGGTCAGGGTGAAAGCGAGCGTAAAAGAGGGGGCGCTGCCGCAGAAAGTGAACGTGCTGCTTTCGGCGGTGGACAGCGGTGTGCTGAACATTACCGACTACGTCACCCCGGATCCGTGGCAGGCGTTCTTTGGGCAGAAACGTTATGGTGCGGATATCTACGATATCTACGGCCAGGTCATTGAAGGACAAGGGCGGATGGCCGCACTGCGGTTTGGTGGCGATGGCGATGAACTCAAGCGCGGCGGTAAACCGCCGGTTAACCACGTGACGATTATCGCCCGCCAGGCGCAGCCGGTTGAGCTGGATGCCAACGGTGAGGGGACCATCCACTTACCGATTGGCGATTTCAACGGTGAACTGCGTCTGATGGCGCAGGCGTGGACGCAGGAGGACTTCGGCAGCAGCGAGAGCAAGGTGGTTGTCGCCGCGCCAGTCATTACCGAGCTGAATACCCCGCGCTTCCTGGCCAGCGGTGACACTTCAAGGCTGACGCTGGATCTCACCAACCTGACCGATCGGCCGCAGACGCTGAACGTGGCACTGACCGCGAGCGGTAAACTGGCGCTGGAAGGCGCTCAGCCGCAGCCGGTTCAGCTGCCGCCAGGTGCCCGCAGCACGCTGTTTATTC
>JAFACP010000282.1 GCA_023425455.1 Pseudomonadota bacterium
ACGGTGTCCGGCATCTTAATTTTCAGGCTGTCGCGATTTTCCAGCCAGCAATAAATTTCCACCGACAAAATGGCGATAAACATGCCCAGGAACAGGCTGCGGGTGTCAGAGAACTGGCGCAGCAGTACGTCTTTGACGACATGCATTTCGCCATCCACTAGCATTTCGACGGTTGTCGGCGTCACGCAGATGAAACAGATCACCGCCAGCAGACCGGGAAATAGCGATTTGATCCCGTTGATCCGCCCCAGCTCAATCCCGATTAAAAACACCGCGCCGATATTCAGAAAGTTCAGCGTCGCGTAGTTGATCGCGCTGGTGATGGGCTTTAGCGCGGCGAGAAATGACAGCGAATCAAAGCTTGCCAGACCGTTTTTGGGATCCAGCACCATGTTGGAAATCAGCACCGAAAATGCCCCAACGATGATGACCGGCATTAAGGTGATAAAAGCGGACTTGATCGCCATGATGTAGCGATAGCTGTTAAAGCGGGTGGCGAAACTGCCCAGAGAGTCGATCAGTTTTTCCTGTAATGCCATAGGGTAATACCTCAGTAAAAGGGCTTTTATTGAATAAGGAGTACAGCCGGATACTATTGGCATACCAAAAATAGCTTTATGACCTGGTTTGTTCTGTGATTCATCTCCCAACGTGGTAACAGGTATTCCAAATTAGCCATTTAAGTCACTTTGGCATACCACTTATTCACATTGATTGCCGCCAGCTCAGCGGCAACTGAAAAGCGTGATCCTGATGGGGGTTTTGCCCTGCCCGCACCGCGTATGCACCTGACGGTCTGTGATAAACTGCAGGCCATTACGTGGAAGCAGGAACGATCAATGGCAACAATGCTGGATGTCTCATTACGTGCGGGTGTCTCGAAAGCGACCGTCTCGCGCGTGCTGAACGGCACAGGTCAGGTAAAAGAGAGTACCCGTCAGCAGGTTTTTAAGGCGATGGAAGAGCTGGGCTATCGGCCGAACTTCCTTGCCCGCTCGCTGGCAAACCAGACCAGCAACAGCATTGGCCTGGTGGTCTCCACGTTTGACGGCTTTTACTTTGGTCGTCTGCTTCAGCAGGCATCCCGGCAGACGGAAACCCACGGCAAGCAGCTGATCGTCACCGACGGTCATGATGCGCCAGAGCAGGAAGAGCAGGCGGTTCAGATGCTGGCCGATCGCAAATGCGATGCCATCGTCCTCTACACGCGTTACATGAGCGAAAAGGCGATCATGAAGCTTATTCATAGCGTGCAGACCCCGCTGGTGGTGATTAACCGCGAAGTGAGCCAGGCCGCTGACCGCTGCGTCTTTTTCGAACAGCAGGACGCCGCCTTTAAGGCCGTGGATTATCTGATAAGCCAGGGGCATCACGAGATCGCCTGCATCACCGTCCCGATCCATACGCCAACCGGCAAAGCACGCCTGATGGGCTATCGTAAGGCGCTGGAGAAGCACGGCATCCGTCTGGATGAACGGCGGGTGAAGTATGGCGATGCGGGGATGACCCGGGGATATGAGCTTTGTAAGGAGCTTATCGCTGACAGGGTGCCGTTCAGCGCGCTGTTTGCCTGTAACGATGATATGGCGCTTGGCGCGTCCAAGGCGTTACATCAGGCGGGGCTGCGGATCCCGCAGGATATTTCACTGTTTGGTTTTGACGATGCCCCCAGCGCGAAGTGGCTGGAGCCTGCACTCTCGTCCGTCTATCTGCCGATCGACAGCATGATTGTCACGGCTATCGATCAGGCGATCCGGCTGGCAAAAAACCAGCCGGTTGAAGCCATCCCGCCGTTTACCGGCACGCTGATCCTGCGCGACTCGGTGACAACGGGGCCCTATTTTCGTCAGACCAGCTCCAGCGCCAGCAGCTCCTGAATGGTCTGGCGGCGGCGGATCAGTCGCGCCACGCCGCGATCGAACAGCACTTCCGGCAGCAGCGGGCGGCTGTTGTAGTTGGAGGACATCGACGCCCCGTACGCGCCGGTATCGTGCAGCACCAGGTAATCACCAGGTTCAACGTCCGGCAGCGTGCGGGTCTCCACTTTTCCCCCTTCCTGCTGGGTAAAGACATCACCCGATTCACACAGCGGACCCGCCACCACCGTCTCAACGCCCGGTGCATGGGTCAGATCGCGGCCATCACCAGCCAGCGCGCTAATGTGGTGATAGCTGCCGTACATCGACGGGCGCATCAAATCGTTAAAACCGGCGTCAATCAGCACAAAGTGACGCGATCCCATCTCTTTAACGCTGCGCACCTGCGCCACCAGCACCCCGGATTCCGCGACCAGGAAACGGCCCGGTTCGATCTCCAGTTTAACCGGGTGGCCGAGATGCGCCGCGATTTTGTCGCGCGCGGCGCTCCACAGACCATAATAGTGACCGGTATCGATCGCCTCCTCGCCTTCGCGATAAGGAATTGAGAGCCCGCCGCCGGCCGAGATCGCCTCAAGATCCTGGCCAAAATCAACCACCTGACGCACCATCGCCCCGCACACCTGCTCAAGGTGAGCGTAATCCACGCCGGAACCAATGTGCATGTGAATGCCAACCAGCTTCAGGTTATAACGCTGCAACACCGCCAGCGCGGCGGGCAGATCGCTGTACCAGATCCCGTGCTTGCTGTTTTCACCGCCGGTGTTGGTTTTTTGGCTGTGACCGTGGCCAAACCCCGGGTTAACGCGCAGCCAGACCCGGTGTCCGGGCGACACCGCCCCCAGCTGTTCCAGCATATCCACCGAGCCAGCGTTCACCGGGATCTGCAGCTCATGGACCCGGGCGAGGGTCGCCTCGTCAATCAGATCGGCGGTAAAGACGATCGCCTCGCGATCCAGGCGTGGATCAAACCCGGCCGCCAGCGCACGCTCGATCTCTCCCAGCGAGACGGAATCCACCTTCACTCCCTGCTCACGCATCAGACGCAGAATATGAATATTTGAACAGGCCTTCTGGGCGAAGCGCACCACGTCAAACTGATGTAACGCGGCAATCTTCTCGCGGACGATCTGCGCGTCGTAGACCCAGACCGGGCAACCAAACTCCGCCGGGAGGCGCAGCAAATTTTCAGCGTTCAAATCGGTATCTGTCTGGTTGAGTGGGCGGGGCATAGTCTTCTCCGGGTTATCGCATTTTTTTATGATTACGCCACAGCGGGAACAGAATAAAAAATATCGTTTTATGGCAAGTCTATGCAAAAATGATATGGATAACGCTCAGCCATCAGGTGATCTATGCCCGCCGTCAATCTCCGTCACATTGAAATTTTCCACGCCGTCATGACCGCCGGAAATCTCACCGAAGCGGCGCAGATGCTGCACACCTCGCAGCCGACGGTCAGCCGCGAGCTGGCGCGTTTTGAAAAGGTGCTGGGGTTAACACTGTTTGAACGCTCGCGCGGCAGGCTTCACCCCACCGTCCAGGGGCTGCGGCTGTTCGAGGAGGTTCAGCGCTCATGGTATGGGCTTGACCGAATTCTCAGCGCGGCAGAGAGCCTGCGGGAGTTCCGCCAGGGTGAGCTGTCGGTCGTCTGTCTGCCGGTGTTTTCACAATCGTTTTTACCCCTGTTGTTGCAGCCGTTTCTCGCCCGCTACCCTGACGTCAACCTCACCATCGTGCCGCAGGAGTCGCCGCTCCTTGAGGAGTGGCTCTCGGCGCAGCGCCACGATTTAGGCCTGACGGAAACGCTGGCCACGCCGGCAGGGACCACGCGCACTGAGCTGCTCTCATTCGATGAAGTCTGCGTGCTGCCGGCAGACCACCGGCTTGCCGGAAAACGCCTGCTGACGCCAGCCGATTTTCAGGGTGAAAACTATATCAGCCTGTCGCAAACTGACAGCTACCGGCAGCTACTGGACACCCTGTTTGCCGAGCATCAGGTAAAGCGAAGAATGGTGGTCGAAACGCACAGTGCGGCGTCCATTTGCGCCATGGTGCGCGCCGGCGTGGGGATCTCAGTGGTGAACCCGCTTACCGCGCTGGATTATGCCGGTAGCGGCATTGTGGTGCGCCGTTTTAGCGTTTCGGTTCCCTTTACCGTCAGCCTGATCCGCCCGCTGCACCGGCCAGCGTCAGCGCTGGTAGCGGCTTTTAGCGAACATGTGCAGGGGGGGTTAAGTCAGGTGATCGCTGAGCTTAACAAGGTGCTTGAGACATCGCCCGGCTAAACGCCGGGCGTCGGAGTACTCAGTTAAAACGGCTGGCGACAGAGGCGACGCGCTCACCGAATTTCACCGCCGTAACCAGATCACCGGTCGCAATTGCGCTGGCATCTGCATCAGAAGGAGACTGCACCAGCAGACCAACAGAGCCGCCCAGGTTGTTAATGTCCTGACGGGTCGCTGCCTGGTGTTCGCTGGCGACAGCCCCAGGCTTACCCAGATCCCCCCGTGCTGAGAGGCCAGCGTTTGCAGGTACTGCAGCGACACTTGCTTATCACCGTTCAGGCGTGCGCTGTTGCGAAAGCCCGCGAAAACGTTGTCCTGCCAGCTACGCACAAACCAGGCTTTAGAGGTGGCGTCAGCAAGCTTCTTAAACTGCCACGGCACGCTGCCCATGTAGGTTGGCGCGCCAAAAATAATCGCTTTCGCATCGTTCAGCGTTTGCCAGTCGCTCTCCTGAATATCACCATTGCTGTCGATCGCGATAAGCTCTGCCGCTGCGCTGTTCAGGGCAGCATAAACGCCACCGCATCCGCCGCGTGGATTGCGGTGGTATCAAACACCGGAAGCGGGCTTTGTGCGACCGGCACCAGCAGCCCGATCTCCGTACAGCCGAAAATCACCCCTTCCGCCCCCTGCTGCGCGAGCTTAGCGATAACCCCGACGAAAAAGGCGCGGGAGGTTTCGCTAAACGTGCCCAGACAAAGTTCGTCGAAAATAATCTGATTAATGCGCGCCCGGTCAGCTTCGTCGGGGATCACGCTTTCGATGGCAAACTGGCGGCTCAAACGCCCGCGATAAAAATCCTGCTCCATCGTATAGCGCGTCCCTAAAAGCGCCACCCGCGACATGCCAGCAGCGGTGATGGCACGTCCCGTCGCATCAGCAATATGTAAAAAAGGTAACCCACACTGCGTTTCAATCTGTTCAGCCACCTTGTGCATGGTGTTGGTGCACAGCAGAATGCCCTGCGCGCCTGCCCGCTCCAGCCCCTGCGCCGCCTGGGCCAGTATCTCCCCGGCTTTATGCCACTCGCCGCTCGACTGGCAGGCCTCGATTTCATGAAAATCAACGCTGTGCAGCAAAATACGCGCTGAATGCAGGCCACCGAGACGCTGCTTCACCCCTTCGTTTATCAGGCGGTAATAAGGCATGGTTGATTCCCAGCTCATTCCCCCCAGCAGACCGATCGTTTTCATCATCTCTCCTTTGCGTTTTCCACAGTGAAGCAAACTTGTGATCCGGTTTCCAGTTCTTTGGCTAAGCGTTTCTTTTTACCCTGCACTGATATAAATTAAATGAAACGATGTTTCATTACTTAGCGAGACGCAGATATGTTTATTTTTCACAAACAGACGACGCTGGAAGACCTGGGCAATGGCGTGAGCCGTCGCATTCTGGCGCATGACGGCAAGATGATGGCGGTTGAAGTGAACTTCGAGCAAGGCGCAGTGGGGCCAATGCATAACCACCCCCACGAGCAATTAACCTATGTCCTCTCCGGAGAGTTCGAATTCACCATTGGCGATGAGAAACATATTGTGACCGCCGGCGACACGCTCTACAAAGCGCCGCACATTATGCACGGCTGCGTCTGTCTTACGCCGGGCACCCTGCTGGATACCTTTACGCCGGTTCGGGAAGATTTCCTCAAATAAAATAACGGGCGAGATGTCCGCTCGCCCTCTTTCTTAAAACATACCGTTGAATAAAAAAATCAGCCAGACGTGGTCTTGTGTTATTACTGAAAAGCAACCAGCTGATGTTCTTTACTGTTTTTTGAACGTCATCACAGACGTGCTATCAAAATGGGTAGTACGCCTGAAACGCCTTTCAATGCTATTACTCTCTCTGCCACTCCCCCGGCTTTTTCCTTTGCCGGTCGCGCCACAAAAAGCAAAAAATGCCACCTCTCTCACCTTATTGAAACAGCGTTTCGACAGCGATCACATTTCCATCATTTAGCGAATGACTCAGAAATAAATCGCAATAAAATAAAATAAAACGATGTTTTACAAATCAAGAACGGCGGTTCGCTTGTTTTGAAACTCAAAATACGCCGTGCCGGAAAGCTCACAAAAAAGCGTTATAAAACAAAGTTAAATGGAGTAACTCTGATACGTATCATCACCAATATCCGGCTTATGCCCAGGGCGTGAGCCATCTTCACTAAGCAGATTCCGTTTTAAACCATTGATTGCCAGGTAGGTATGTATGAATGAAAACAAACTGCTGGGGCTGGCCTGGATATCACCCTACATTATTGGGTTGATACTCTTTACGGCTTTCCCCTTTGTCTCATCGTTCTTCCTCAGTTTTACGGATTACGATTTGATGAGTCCGCCGGTGTTTAACGGCATTGAAAACTATCGCTACATGTTTACCGAAGATACGCTCTTCTGGAAATCAATGGGCGTGACGTTTGCCTACGTATTTTTGACCATTCCTTTAAAGCTCGCCTTTGCGCTGGGTATTGCGTTTGTTCTGAACTTTAAATTACGTGGCATCGGTTTTTTCCGTACCGCCTACTATATTCCGTCGATCCTCGGCAGCTCCGTGGCCATTGCCGTGCTGTGGCGCGCGCTGTTTGCTATCGATGGCCTGCTGAACAGCTTTATTGGCGTGTTTGGTTTCGACCCGGTGAACTGGCTCGGCGAGCCGTCTCTGGCGTTAATGTCCGTAACCCTGCTGCGCGTCTGGCAGTTTGGTTCCGCAATGGTTATCTTCCTGGCCGCGCTGCAAAACGTGCCGCAGTCCCAGTATGAAGCGGCCATGATCGACGGTGCCTCCAAATGGCAAATGTTCATGAAAGTAACCGTCCCGCTGATCACCCCGGTTATCTTCTTCAACTTCATTATGCAGACCACCCAGGCGTTCCAGGAGTTTACGGGGCCATATGTCATCACCGGTGGCGGGCCAACCTACTCCACCTATCTGTTCTCGCTCTATATCTACGACACCGCATTTAAATACTTCGACATGGGTTACGGGGCCGCGCTTGCCTGGATCCTGTTCCTGGTGGTCGCCATCTTTGCCGCCATCGCCTTTAAGTCTTCGAAATACTGGGTGTTCTACTCCGCCGATAAAGGAGGCAAAAATGGCTGATATCCAACAACTCTCCACGGCGAGAAGCATCGCGGAGCGCGAAGTGGCCCGTACCCTGCGCAGAGAGAAAATCAGCGCCAGCATTCGCTATATCATTTTGCTGATTGTCGGCCTGCTGATGCTCTACCCGCTGGTATGGATGTTCTCGGCGTCGTTCAAACCGAACCACGAGATCTTCACCACCCTGAGCCTGTGGCCAACGCACGCCACCTGGGAAGGCTTTATCAACGGCTGGAAAACCGGCACGGAATACAATTTCGGTCATTACATGCTCAACACCTTTAAGTATGTGATCCCGAAAGTGATCCTCACCATTATCTCCTCCACCATCGTGGCGTATGGTTTTGCCCGCTTCGAGATCCCGTGGAAGAAATTCTGGTTCGCCACCCTGATTACCACCATGCTGCTGCCAAGCACCGTACTGCTGATCCCGCAGTATCTGATGTTCCGCGAAATGGGCATGCTGAACAGCTATATGCCGCTGTACCTGCCGCTGGCCTTTGCCACTCAGGGATTCTTTGTCTTCATGCTGATCCAGTTCCTGCGCGGCGTACCGCGCGACATGGAAGAGGCCGCACAGATCGACGGCTGTAACTCAATTCAGGTGCTCTGGTATGTGGTCGTGCCGATCCTGAAGCCGGCCATTATCTCCGTCGCTCTGTTCCAGTTCATGTGGTCAATGAACGACTTTATCGGACCGCTGATTTATGTCTACAGCGTCGATAAATACCCGATTGCACTGGCGCTGAAAATGTCCATCGACGTTACCGAAGGTGCGCCGTGGAACGAAATTCTGGCAATGGCGAGCATCTCCATTCTGCCATCCATCATTGTCTTCTTCCTGGCACAGCGCTACTTCGTACAGGGCGTAACCAGCAGCGGAATTAAAGGTTAAGAGGGAAATACCATGGCTGAAGTTATCTTCAACAAACTGGAAAAGATCTACTCCAACGGCTTCAAAGCGGTACATGCTATCGATCTCAAAATCGCTGAGGGCGAGTTCATGGTGATCGTCGGGCCTTCCGGCTGCGCCAAATCCACCACCCTGCGCATGCTGGCCGGGCTGGAAACCATCAGCGGCGGCGAAGTGCGAATCGGCGAAAAGATCGTCAACAACCTGGCGCCGAAAGAGCGTGGCATTGCGATGGTGTTCCAGAACTACGCCCTGTACCCGCATATGACGGTGCGCGAGAACCTGGCGTTCGGTCTGAAGCTGAGCAAACTGCCAAAGGATCAGATTGAAGCCCAGGTGAACGAGGCCGCCAAAATTCTGGAGCTGGAAGAGCTGCTCGACCGTCTGCCGCGCCAGCTCTCCGGCGGCCAGGCGCAGCGCGTGGCCGTCGGCCGCGCGATTGTGAAAAAGCCGGACGTGTTCCTGTTCGATGAACCCCTGTCCAACCTCGATGCCAAGCTGCGTGCCTCCATGCGTATCCGCATTTCTGACCTGCACAAGCAGTTGAAGAAATCCGGTAAACCGGCGACGACCGTCTACGTTACCCACGATCAGACCGAAGCCATGACCATGGGCGACCGTATCTGCGTCATGAAGCTGGGCCACATCATGCAGGTGGATACCCCGGATAACCTCTACCACAAACCGAAAAATATGTTCGTGGCCGGTTTTATTGGCGCACCGGAGATGAACATTCGCGCCAGCAAACTGCTGGAAAAAGAGGGCTATCTCCACATTGCGATTGGCGATGAAACCATGCCGTTAAACGCGGAGAAGCAGGAGAAAGTCTCCGCGTATGCCGGTCAGGACGTGTTCTACGGCGTGCGCCCGGAATTCGTTTCGCTCTCCGACCAGCCGTTCGCAGAAGGAGGGTGCAGCGGCGAAATGGTCCGCGTCGAAAACATGGGGCACGAATTCTTTGTGTATCTGAAAGTCGCGGACTACGAATTGACCGCCAGAATTCCTTCTGATGAAGCTAAGTCAATGATTGATAAAGGCCTTCATCGGAAGGTGTACTTTAAGTTTGATATGAATAAGTGTCATATTTTTGACGCAAAAACGGAACAGAACCTCTCTCTCTGATGGAGTGATAAAAATGAAAAAAGTGCTTTTAAGCGCAGCTATCTCCGCTACCCTCGGCCTGACTGCTTTGCCATCGATGGCACAAGATGTTGATTTACGTATGTCCTGGTGGGGCGGCAATGGTCGCCACCAGGTCACGCTGAAAGCCCTAGAAGCGTTCCATAAACAGAACCCGGATATTAACGTTAAGGCGGAATATACCGGCTGGGACGGTCACCTCTCCCGTCTGACCACCCAGATTGCGGGCGGTACAGAGCCGGACGTGATGCAGACCAACTGGAACTGGCTGCCGATCTTCTCGAAAAACGGCGACGGCTTCTACGATCTGAACAAAATGAAGGACGTTATCGACTTAACCCAGTTCGATCCTAAAGAGCTGCAGTCCACCACCGTCAACGG
>JAFACP010000310.1 GCA_023425455.1 Pseudomonadota bacterium
GTTCCGGATCGCGGCGGAAATCGGCAAAACGGACGAACTGCGCGTTGTGCTCGCTTTCCGGCATTTCAAAGACCTGATTCGCGTCCCAGAACTCAGCAAATGGCGGAAGCGTCACCCCCTGCGCGGCCCCGCGCTGACCGGCGATCTGATAGAACGTTTCCAGCCACTGCAGGTCGGTTTTCCCTTCGGTAAAGCGTTCGCGTCCCCCCGCTTCCCAGCGCTCACTCAGCTCGGCAAACACCTCGAAATCATCACGCGCCTCGTCGCGCGGTGCCACCACGCGCTTCATTGGCACCATATGCTGGTTACTGTAGTCGCCCGTCATGGTGAGGTCATTACGCTCAAACGAGGTGGTGGCGGGCAGCACAATATCCGCGTGTCGGGCCGACGCGGTCCAGAAGCACTCGGAGATCACCACCAGCTCTGGCTTTTGCCAGGCGCGGATCAGGCGGTTCGTGTCCTGATGATGGGTAAAGTTCGCGCCACCGGCCCACCAGATAAAGCGGATATCCGGGAAGTAACGATCCATCCCGTTGTGCTGATAGAAACCGCCCGGCGCCTCCAGTGCCTCGACAATGCGCGCCACCGGGATTTTATCCACCGCGTCGACGCCACCCTGCACTGCGCCCTGCATGGAGGCCAGCACCGCGGCTTTGCGCGTCGGGTTACCGCCGTTGGCAAAATGGTAAGAGAGCCCAAAGCCACCGCCCGGCGTGCCGATCTGCCCAAGCATCGCGGCGAGCGTCACCAGCATCCAGTGCTTTTGCTCTCCAAACTGCTGACGCTGCATGCCCCAGCCGGACATCAGCATGGTGGTATGGTGATGGAACAGCGCCGCCAGTTCGCGCAGGGCTTCCGCCGGTACGCCGCAAATAGCCGCCGCCCACTCTGCGGTTTTGGCAACGCCGTCGGTTTTCCCCGTCAGATAAGCGGCGAACTGCGCATAGCCCGTCGTGCAGCGAGCCAGGAAAGCCTCATCCTGCCAGCCATGCTCAACCAGCGTATGGGCGATCCCCAGCATCATCGCCACGTCGGTGCCCATATGTGGCGCAATCCACTCGGCGCTGTCGCCGAGAAAATCCAGGGTTTCAGAGCGCATCGGATCGATACAGATGATGCGCTTACCGCTCTTGCGCAGCGCATCAAACCAGCCGATGCCCTGTTCGTCGGAGGCATTCCAGGCAATTTTCAGCGTGTTGAGCGGGTTGGCACTCCACAGCACCACCACGTCGGTATGTTGCAGCAGCAGCGGCCAGCTGGTTTGCTGCTGATAGACTTCGTTGCCGCCGACGACATACGGCATGATGGCCTGCGCCGCGCCGGTGGAGTAATCACCAAGGTGGCCGGTATAACCGCCCGCCAGGCTCATGTAACGCTGCAGCAGGGTGGCGGCTTTGTGCAGCACGCCGTTCGAACGCCAGCCATAGGAGCCGGCAAAAATGGACGACGGGCCGTAGCTGTCGCGAATACGTTTGTGCTGTGTATGGATCAGCGACAGCGCCTCATCCCAGCTCACCCGTACAAATTCATCCTCCCCACGAACGCCCTGCGGGTTATCCGGCGATGCCAGAAAACCTTTGCGCACCATCGGCCAGCGTACGCGGGTTTTGCTGTGCACCTGATCGCGCACGACGGTCTGGAGGGAGTTCAGATGTTGCGTGGGCAATGCCCCGCGTGATGACAACACATTTTCGCCATCGGTTTCGACCAGCATTGGCCCCCAGTGGGCGGCGGTCAGAATAGTTTTTGTTGAAGTCGTCAAAGCGTGCGCTCCTGGTTGCCTGCAGGTTACGGCCTTCTTGTTGAGGCTGTTTGTTTATCGCCGGAAACACATTTCGGAGTTATACCCGGAATTTTCTGCGTCTCCGGACGTCATAATCAACTGCCACGCCCGCCGTGGCAAAGAATAAAAAGGATTAAGGAAATAAGATGAAAAAACGCGTACTCGTTATTGCCGCTCTGGTCAGCGGCGCACTGGTTGTTTCAGGCTGCACGACGAACCCTTACACCGGCGAACGTGAAGCCGGTAAATCCGGTATTGGCGCAGGGATTGGATCGCTGGTTGGCGCCGGTGTCGGCGTCCTCTCGTCGTCGAAAAAAGATCGAGGTAAAGGCGCGCTGATTGGCGCAGCGGCTGGCGCAGCGCTGGGTGGCGGCGTCGGTTATTACATGGATGTACAGGAAGCGAAGCTGCGCGACAAAATGCGCGGCACCGGCGTGAGCGTCACCCGCAGCGGCGACAACATCATCCTGAATATGCCAAACAACGTGACCTTCGACAGCAGCAGCGCAACGCTGAAGCCTGCCGGCGCCAACACCCTGACCGGCGTGGCGATGGTTCTGAAAGAGTACAATAAAACCGCCGTCAACGTGACGGGCTACACCGACAGCACCGGCGGCCAGGATCTGAACATGCGCCTGTCGCAACAGCGCGCCGACTCCGTGGCCAGCGCGCTGATCACGCAGGGCGTGGAAGCCAACCGCATCGTCACCCGCGGCATGGGCCCGGCGAACCCGGTTGCCAGCAACAGCACCGCGGAAGGCAAAGCGCAGAATCGCCGGGTTGAAATCACCCTCAGCCCGGTGCAGTAAGTCCGTTCAGACGGCGATCCGCCGGATCGCCGTTGCCTGCCGTTATCCCTGAGCGCAGCGCATGAAGCGCTTGCCATCGTTGATTTTCCCGCTAAGGTGTTGTCACTCATTTCAGGAAAATCAGCGATGCGCAAATCAACCCGGGCCACCATCAGCGACGTGGCAAAAGCCGCCAGAACCGGAAAAACCAGCATTTCACGCTATCTGAACGGCGAGAAACACCTGCTTTCCGATGCGCTGCTGGCCCGCATCGAGCAGGCCATCGCCGATCTCGACTACCGCCCCAGCATTATGGCGCGCGGCCTGAAGCGCGGCAGAACGCGTTTGATCGGCCTTATCATCGCCGACATCACCAACCCCTATTCCGTCAACGTCCTGAGCGGCATCGAAGCGGCCTGTCGTGAAAAAGGCTTTACGCCGCTGGTGTGTAACACCAATAACGAGGTCGATCAGGAGCAACACTATCTTGACCTGCTGCGCAGTTATCAGGTGGAAGGGATCGTGGTAAATGCCGTGGGCATGCGCGAAGAGGGGCTGAACCGCCTGCAGCAATCCTCCCTGCCGATGGTGCTTATCGACCGCAAAATTCCGGACTTCGCCTGCGATGTGGTGGGGCTGGATAACACCCAGGCAGCGACCACCGCCACCGAACATCTTATCGAACAGGGTTTTGAAGCGATCCTGTTCCTCAGCGAGCCGCTGGGCACGGTCAATACCCGACGTGAACGCCTGAGCGCCTTTCGCGCTACCCTGCAGCGCCACCCCGGCATCATTGCGGAAAATGGCGAAACGCAGCTGCACGATACCGCGCAGCTCGACAGCATCCTGCAGCAGTTCCACACGCGCCACCGCGGTATGCGCAAAGCGGTGATTTCGGCCAACGGGGCGCTGACGCTGCAGGTCGCCCGCGCCCTGAAGCGCATCGGTTTACACTGGGGCAGCGATATCGGCCTGCTGGGGTTTGATGAGCTGGAGTGGGCAGAGCTCGCCGGGGTCGGCATTACCACCCTCAGGCAACCGACCTGGCAGATAGGCTACGCTGCGGTTGAACAGGTGGTGCGCCGCATCGAAGGCACCAGCGCTGGCGTGAGCGAGCAACTTTTTTCCGGCGAGCTGATCGTTCGCGGCTCCACCGCCCGTTAACCTTTCCTTCGTGATGTCGATCATAAATTCAGGATCCTGATCTTTTCTTTGGAACCGGTTCCATTTAGCGTAATACTCACAATGCGTCGTGATGGAGCAAAAAAATGAGCCGAAAGATAATGGTTGTCACCGCCGCGTATGGCGCGGAGAAGGTGCGACAGGCAGGGGGACAGCGGGCCATGCTGCCCGTTATTGCAGCGGCAGGGGCAGACGGCGTAGAGATCCGTCGCGAGCTGCTCAGCAGCGACGAGCTCCTGGCGCTGCCAGCGCTGGGGGAATCGGTGGCACTGCTGGGCCTGCAGGCGTGCTATTCCGCCCCTGCGGCCCTGTTTATGCCTGACGGCTCTCTCAACCCGGATCTGCCCCGCTACCTTCGCGAAGCCCAAACGCTGAACGCCCTGTGGCTGAAGGTGTCTCTGGGTCACTTCAGCGATAAACAGCCGCTTGCTGCGCTGCGCGCCCTGCTCGGGGAGAGCAGCATCGCGCTGGTGGTGGAAAACGATCAGACCGACTGCGGCCAGCTCGCGCCAATGCAGCGCTTTAACGCGGCCTGTCAGGTGATGGCGCTGCCGGTGACGCTGACCTTTGATACCGGCAACTGGCTGTGGGTGGGTGAATCTCCCGAAGAGGCCGCCCGTCACCTGGCCCCTGGCGTAAGCTATATCCACGTTAAAGCCGCCGTTGCACATAATCAGCAGTTCCGCGCCATCCCGCCGGATCGCGCCGACAGCCGCTGGCTGGCCTTACTCGACCAGCTGCCCGGCGATGTGCCGCGCGGCATCGAGTTTCCTCTGGAGGGGCCGGACCTGACCGCCGTCACCCGCCACTACGTTAACCTGCTGCGCGAGGCCTCCTGATATGCAAAACAAACTGGATGTGATCACTGTCGGGGAAGCGATGGCGATGTTTGTCGCCAGCGAAACCGGCGAGCTGAGCACGGTCGGGCGCTTTTTCAAACGCGTGGCGGGCGCCGAGCTTAACGTCGCCACCGGACTGGCGCGCCTGGGTTTGAACGTGGGCTGGGTCAGCCGCGTGGGTGACGACAGCTTCGGCCATTTCGTGCTCGATACCCTGAAAAAAGAGGGCATTGACGCCAGCGGCGTCACCCTCGACGGCCGTTTTGCTACCGGCTTTCAGCTTAAATCTAAGGTTGAAAATGGAACCGATCCCATTGTGGAGTATTTCCGCAAAGGGTCAGCGGCCAGCCATCTCTCGCTGGAGGACTACCACGCCGCTTATTTTGCCTCTGCGCGTCACCTGCACCTGAGCGGCGTGGCGGCAGCGCTTTCAGCCAGTTCATATGCGCTGTTGAGCCATGCCGCGGCCGCCATGAAGGCGCAGGGCAAAACGATCTCTTTCGATCCCAACCTGCGCCCGGTGCTGTGGAAAAGCGAAGCGGAGATGGTCGACAAGCTCAATCGGCTGGCCTTCATGGCCGACTGGGTTCTGCCTGGCGTCAAAGAGGGCATGATCCTCACCGGTGAAAAAACGCCGCAGGGGATCGCGGATTTTTACCTCGACAGAGGGGTGAAAGCGGTGATGCTGAAAACCGGTGCCGACGGCGCATGGTTTAAGACCGCGGACGGCCAGCAGGGCACTGTTGCCGCCGTCAGGGTCGAGAAGGTGGTTGATACCGTTGGCGCTGGCGATGGGTTTGCCGTCGGCGCGATCAGCGCCCTTCTGGAGGGACAATCCGTGCACCAGGCCGTCGCGCGAGGCAATAAGATTGGCTCGCTGGCGATTCAGGTACAGGGCGACAGCGAAGGACTGCCAACACGCATGCAGCTTGGGGAGTAACCCCGGCGCAACACCATTAAACCTCCGTGTACCCTACATACAACGGCGGTACAAACCTCAACAACAGAGGCAAGCCTATGAACAGTTCGACAAATGCAGTAAAACGCTGGTGGTACATCATGCCCATCGTGTTTATCACCTACAGCCTGGCGTACCTCGACCGTGCCAACTTCAGTTTCGCCTCCGCCGCCGGGATCACCGAAGATCTGGGGATCACCAAAGGCGTCTCCTCCCTGCTGGGCGCGCTGTTCTTTCTCGGGTACTTCTTCTTCCAGATCCCGGGGGCGATCTACGCTGAACGCCGCAGTGTGCGTAAGCTGATCTTCGTCTGTCTGATCCTGTGGGGCGGCTGCGCGTCACTGACCGGGGTGGTGAATAACATTCCTGCGCTGGCCGCCATCCGCTTTATTCTCGGCGTGGTAGAAGCGGCGGTGATGCCGGCGATGCTTATTTACATCAGCAACTGGTTCACCAAATCCGAACGGTCGCGCGCCAACACCTTCCTGATCCTCGGCAACCCGGTGACGGTGCTGTGGATGTCGGTGGTCTCGGGCTATCTGATCCAGTCTTTCGGCTGGCGCGAGATGTTTATTATTGAAGGGGTGCCGGCGGTGATCTGGGCATTCTGCTGGTGGGTGCTGGTCAAAGACAAACCGGCCCAGGCCAGCTGGCTCTCCGCAGACGAAAAAGCCGCCCTGCAAAACCAGCTCGATAAAGAGCAGCAGGGGCTGAAAGCGGTGCGGAATTACGGCGAAGCCTTCCGCTCGCGCAACGTGATCCTGCTGTGCATGCAGTATTTTACCTGGAGCATTGGCGTTTACGGCTTTGTGCTGTGGCTGCCGTCAATCATCCGCAGCGGTGGCGAAAACCTTGGCATGGTGGAAGTGGGCTGGCTGTCGTCGGTGCCCTATCTCGCCGCAACCATTGCGATGATTATCGCCTCCTGGGCCTCCGATAAACTGCAAAACCGTAAGCTGTTTGTCTGGCCATTACTGCTGTTCGCGGCCTTTGCGTTCATCGGCTCCTGGGCGGTGGGCAGCAACCATTTCTGGATGTCCTACACGCTGCTGGTGGTCGCCGGTGCGGCCATGTATGCCCCGTATGGACCCTTCTTCGCAATTATTCCGGAGATGCTGCCGCGGAACGTGGCGGGCGGCGCGATGGCGCTGATCAACAGCATGGGGGCGCTGGGCTCGTTCTGCGGCTCGTGGTTTGTCGGCTACCTGAACGGCGCAACCGGCAGTCCGTCCGCGTCGTACATTTTTATGGGGGTGGCGCTTTTCGCCTCCGTGTGGCTTACTCTGATTGTTAAGCCTGCTAATAATCAACAACACCCCGTCGGCGCACGCCACGCCTGAACCCTTAACGATCAACGGAGATTAGCATGAAGCCGTCCGTCATTTTATATAAAGCCCTGCCTGAAGATCTGCAAAAACGCCTGGAAGACCATTTCACCGTGACGCAGGTGAAAAACCTGAGCCCTGACACCGTGGCGCAGCACGCCGATGCATTCGCTCACGCGGAAGGGCTGTTAGGTTCAGGCGAAAAAGTGGATACCGCGCTGCTGGAAAAAATGCCATCGCTTCGTGCTACCTCGACCATTTCCGTCGGTTACGACAATTTTGACGTGGATGCCCTTAACGCCCGGCGTATCCTGCTGATGCATACGCCGCATGCCCTGACCGAAACCGTGGCCGATACGCTGATGGCGCTGGTGCTCAGCACCGCCCGTCGCGTGGTCGAGGTGGCGGAGCGCGTCAAAGCGGGTGAGTGGACGAAAAGCATCGGGCCGGACTGGTTCGGCGTGGATGTTCACGGCAAAACGCTGGGGATTGTCGGCATGGGGCGCATTGGCCTGGCGCTGGCCCGGCGCGCCCATTTCGGCTTCAACATGCCGGTGCTGTACAACGCGCGTCGTCATCATCATGAAGCAGAAACGCGCTTCAACGCCCGCTACTGCGAACTGGATACCCTGCTGCAGGAGGCGGATTTTGTCTGTCTTATCCTGCCGCTGACGGATGAAACCCACCATCTGATTGGCAAAGCGGCGTTTGAAAAGATGAAGCGTTCGGCCATTTTCATTAACGCAGGCCGCGGCCCGGTGGTGGATGAGCAGGCCCTGATCGAGGCGCTACAGAACGGTGAGATCCACGCCGCCGGGCTGGATGTGTT
>JAFACP010000382.1 GCA_023425455.1 Pseudomonadota bacterium
AGTGCTTTTGCCGTTACGCACCACGCCTTCAGTAGCGGAGCAGGAAGGACATCTGATGGAAATGGAAGCCACGCAAGCACCTTAAAATCACCATCATACACTAAATCAGTAAGTTGGCAGCATTACCAAATAGACAAGCCGAGTTAAATCAAGATCAAGCTTTTATTGATCAAGAGTGTATTACCTTAAAGGTGATCCTTCAACCTTCTGTAGCATTTGACATGCCTTGAAGCGGTGCGTAAAACATTTTGAAGAGGCGAAAATTGCCATGTACCACTACACATACTAAATTTTCGCTTCGTGTAGAGCTTCTGGTTACGTTTGAGTGGGTGCTAAATTTACTTTTTTCCGTCGGCCTTAACAGGCGATTGACGGCATTTATACGACACCCGAATGTATCAACAAAAAGCTTCACCAAGGCTGGTTGTCAGTAAATTGCATCAATAACGGGGATAGAGAGGCTTGTCAGCCGTCGGCCACCCACCACACTGTATTGCGAAGTCAATGAAGCGGCATTTCTCCCCCTCCCGGCACGAACCAGATTACCGTTGCGTATAAGTCCAACCCATTTCAGGTAATCCCAGCCGGTGTAGACCTCACTGTTATAGCCATAGCGGCCAAGCAGAATCATGCGAACGCCGATGTCGATATTCCCCCATGACGGCGCGTAAGTCTGGTTACGGTAGACAAACGGCCTGCGCTTGGTGGAGAACACGCAAATACCCCTTTTATAATATTCAGGCCTCTTCCCGGAGTTGTGTGTTCACTTTCGCCACTCGACATCTCAGGCAACCAGAGGAGACAGCGTTTCATCAAGTAGGAAAAGGGAACTGCACCTACATTTCATGAACAACATTCGCTTTCCGAAAGATTGTATGAGGTTCAGGGGATTGATACGCAAAAATTACTCGGCCACAAATCACCTCAGCAGACAGAAAAATATCATGATGACAGGGGAAAAGACTGGACTGTAATCGCCGTTTGAAAAGGACCTTTTATAGCCAGTTTTGGGGAAGCATTTTGGGGAAAGTTTTGGGGAAGATTTTAGACGGGTCAATAAAAACGGGAACCAGCTGGTTCCCGTTCTTTACTAACCCAACGAGTGGATTACATATTCGCGATAATCGCGTCGCCAAACTCTGAACATTTCAGCAGTTTAGCGCCATCCATCAGACGCTCGAAGTCATAGGTCACGGTCTTGTTGTTGATCGCGCCTTCCATACCTTTAACGATCAGGTCTGCGGCTTCGAACCACTCCATATGACGCAGCATCATCTCGGCAGAGAGAATGATGGAGCCTGGGTTCACTTTGTCCTGGCCCGCGTATTTCGGTGCAGTACCGTGGGTGGCTTCAAACAGCGCGCACTCGTCACCAATGTTGGCGCCTGGCGCGATACCGATACCGCCAACCTGTGCGGCCAGCGCATCAGAGATGTAGTCGCCGTTCAGGTTCATACAGGCGATAACGTCATACTCTGCAGGACGCAGCAGGATCTGCTGCAGGAACGCATCGGCGATCACGTCTTTGATGATGATCTCTTTGCCGGTGTTCGGGTTCTTAATTTTCTGCCACGGGCCGCCGTCGATCAGCTCACCGCCAAACTCTTCCGCCGCCAGCTGGTAGCCCCAGTCTTTGAAGGCGCCTTCGGTGAACTTCATGATGTTGCCTTTGTGAACCAGCGTCACAGAGTCACGATCGTTGGTGATGGCATATTCGATAGCCGCACGTACCAGACGTTTGGTCCCCTCTTCCGAGCACGGCTTAATGCCGATGCCGCAATGTTCAGGGAAGCGAATTTTCTTCACGCCCATCTCTTCGCGCAGGAATTTAATCACTTTCTCCGCATCAGCTGAGTCCGCTTTCCATTCGATGCCCGCGTAGATGTCTTCTGAGTTTTCGCGGAAGATGACCATGTCGGTCAGTTCAGGGTGCTTAACCGGGCTTGGGGTGCCCTGGTAGTAACGTACCGGACGCAGACAAACGTACAGATCGAGCTCCTGACGCAGCGCCACGTTCAGGGAGCGGATGCCGCCGCCTACTGGCGTCGTCAGTGGGCCTTTAATAGCAACGCGGTAGTCGCGGATCAGATCCAGCGTCTCCGCTGGCAGCCAGACGTCCTGGCCGTAAACCTGGGTAGATTTTTCACCGGTGTAAATTTCCATCCAGGAAATTTTACGCTCGCCTTTGTAGGCTTTCTCAACAGCGGCATCAACCACTTTCAGCATCGCAGGCGTAACGTCTACACCAATACCGTCACCTTCGATGAACGGGATAATCGGATTATTTGGAACGTTAATTTTGCCGTTTTGCAGGGTGATCTTTTTACCTTCCGCCGGAACAACTACTTTGCTTTCCATTAACCTCTCCTTCGAGCGCTCCTGGTTGTTACTGATCTTATGTTAATAATTTGTAATGAGCCTTCCGATAGTACCTGATTGTCCGGCGCCATGAAAGGTCTTCGTTATTGGGCTATAATGCGGCAATTGATAACGCCTGAAAATACCATGAAGAAAACTTCTTTTAGAAATCACCGGGTTGAGCGATTCAGCTCGCGACAAGCCACCAGAAGGCCGCAGGAAAACCAGCCAAAGCGGGTCATTTTGTTTAATAAACCCTACGATGTTTTGCCGCAGTTTACCGACGAGGCCGGGCGCAGCACGCTTAAGGACTATATTCCTGTGCAGGGCGTTTACGCCGCAGGGCGTCTGGATCGCGACAGCGAAGGCTTACTGGTGTTGACCAACGATGGCGCCCTGCAGGCGAAGTTAACGCAGCCGGGTAAACGCACCGGTAAAATTTACTTTGTGCAGGTTGAGGGCGAGCCGGACGAGGCGACGCTCAGCAAATTGCGCCAGGGCGTGACCCTCAATGACGGTCCGACGCTTCCCGCCGGTATTGAGCGCGTCGATGAGCCTGCATGGCTGTGGCCCCGTACCCCGCCGATTCGCGAGCGCAAATCCATTCCGACAAGCTGGCTCAAAATCACCCTTTATGAAGGCCGTAATCGCCAGGTCCGCCGGATGACGGCCCATGTGGGCTTCCCGACGCTGCGACTGATCCGCTACGCCATGGGCGACTACACCCTTGAGGCGCTGGCAAACGGCGAATGGCGCGATATTGCACCGTAAGGAGAAACGATGTTTAAACCTCATGTAACGGTTGCCTGCGTTGTCCATTCGCAGGGGAAATTTCTCGTGGTGGAAGAGACCATCAATGGCAAAGCCCTGTGGAACCAGCCAGCGGGACATCTTGAAGCCAATGAAACGTTGCTGCAGGCAGCGAAGCGCGAGCTGTGGGAAGAGACGGGGATCCGCGCCGAGCCTCAGCATTTTATCCGCATGCATCAGTGGATCGCCCCCGATCGCACCCCGTTCTTGCGCTTTTTATTTGCCGTTGAGCTTAGCGAAATGTGCGCCACTGAACCGCACGACGACGATATTGACCGCTGCCTGTGGGTCACTGCCGGGGAGATCCTGAACGCCACAAACCTGCGTTCGCCGCTGGTTGCCGAAAGTATCCGCTGCTGGCAGTCCGCCGGTCGCCTGCCGCTTGAGGTCATCGCAGAATTTAACTGGCCGTTTACAGAGGGTGCCAATGGTGGGGGGGCGTGGTAGAATACGCCGCCTTGAAGTTCAATGTCGTGAGTATTCCAATGTCAGAAAGCCCAAAAAAAGTGATCGTCGGCATGTCCGGCGGTGTCGACTCCTCCGTTTCCGCCTGGCTGTTGCAACAGCAGGGCTATAAGGTGGAAGGCCTGTTCATGAAGAACTGGGAGGAAGACGATGGTGAGGAATACTGTACTGCCGCGGCAGATCTCGCCGACGCGCAGGCTGTCTGTGACAAGCTCGGCATTGAACTGCACACCGTTAACTTTGCCGCAGAATACTGGGACAACGTGTTCGAACTCTTCCTGGAAGAGTACAAAGCGGGCCGTACCCCAAACCCGGATATTCTGTGCAACAAAGAGATAAAATTCAAAGCCTTCCTCGAGTTCGCTGCGGAAGACCTGGGCGCAGATTACATCGCGACGGGCCACTACGTGCGCCGTGCCGACGTGGACGGTAAAAGCCAGCTGCTGCGTGGTCTGGACGGTAACAAAGACCAGAGCTACTTCCTTTATACGCTAAGCCATGAGCAGATCGCCCAAAGCCTGTTCCCGGTTGGCGAACTGGAAAAGCCTGAAGTGCGTAAGATCGCCGAAGCACTGGATCTGATCACCGCGAAGAAAAAAGACTCTACCGGTATCTGCTTTATCGGCGAGCGTAAATTCCGTGAGTTCCTCGGCCGTTACCTCCCTGCCCAGCCGGGCAACATTGTTACCGTTGACGGGGACGAGATCGGCCAGCACCAGGGGCTGATGTACCATACTCTCGGCCAGCGTAAAGGCCTCGGCATTGGCGGCACCAGGGAAGGAAGCGAAGATCCGTGGTACGTTGTCGATAAAGATGTCGAAAACAATATTCTGATTGTCGCCCAGGGCCACGATCATCCGCGTCTGATGTCCGTGGGCCTGATCGCCCAGCAACTGCACTGGGTCGACCGCGAACCGTTTACCGGCACCTTGCGCTGCACGGTAAAAACACGCTATCGCCAGACGGATATCCCCTGCACCGTTACCGCGCTGGATGACGACCGTATTGAGGTCCATTTCGACGAGCCGGTTGCCGCCGTCACGCCAGGCCAGTCTGCGGTCTTCTATCGCGGCGAGATTTGCCTCGGCGGCGGGATCATTGAACAGCGCCTGCCGCTGCCTGCTGTTTAATCCGATTACACACATAAAGGAGTGCGTGTGGCGAAGAACTACTACGACATCACCCTGGCGCTGGCAGGCATTTGCCAGTCGGCCCGTCTGGTGCAAGAGCTGGCGCATCAGGGTCATTGCGATGCTGACGCCCTGCACGTTTCGCTGAACAGCGTTATCGACCTCAACCCAGGCTCGACGCTGGGCGTTTTCGGCGGCAGTGAAACCAATCTTCGTCCCGGGCTTGAAACCATGCTTGGCGTACTTAACGCCAGCAGCCGTCAGGGGCTGAACGCAGAGCTGACGCGTTATACCTTAAGCCTGATGGTGCTTGAGCGTAAGCTCTGCGCGGCGAAAGGCGCGCTGGCTACGCTCGGCGAACGTATCGGCGGGCTACAGCGCCAGCTGGATCATTTTGATCTGCAGTCCGAAACCCTGCTCAGCGCAATGGCCGGCATTTATGTCGATGTCATCAGCCCGCTGGGGCCGCGCATCCAGGTCACCGGCTCTCCCGCTGTGCTGCAAAGTCCACAGGTTCAGGCGAAGGTTCGCGCTTCGCTACTGGCTGGCATTCGCGCCGCCGTACTGTGGCACCAGGTCGGCGGTGGCCGCCTGCAGTTAATGTTTTCTCGTAATCGCCTGACCACTCAGGCAAAACAAATTCTTGCTCATTGTTAACCTCCCGGAGTTGCGAACTATGGAATTATCCTCACTGACCGCCGTTTCACCTGTCGACGGACGCTACGGCGATAAAGTCAGCGCGCTGCGCGGCATCTTCAGCGAATATGGCCTGCTGAAATTCCGCGTACAGGTTGAAGTGCGCTGGCTGCAGAAGCTGGCCGCCCAGGCAGCAATCAAGGAAGTTCCTGCTTTTGACGCCCAGGCAAACGATTACCTTGATAAAATCGTTGCTGATTTTAACGAAGAAGATGCTGCGCGCATTAAGACCATCGAGCGTACCACCAACCATGACGTGAAGGCGGTGGAGTATTTCCTGAAAGAGAAAGTGGCGAGCGTGCCCGCGCTGCACGCGGTGTCTGAATTCATTCACTTCGCCTGCACGTCAGAAGATATCAACAACCTCTCGCACGCGCTGATGCTCTCCACCGCACGTGAAGAGGTGGTTCTGCCTTACTGGCGTAAAATTATCGACGCCGTGAAAGCGCTGTCCGTAGAATATCGCGATATTCCGCTGCTTTCGCGCACCCATGGTCAGCCAGCCACTCCGTCGACGATGGGCAAAGAGATGGCTAACGTGGCCTACCGTATGGAGCGTCAATATCGCCAGCTGGCTCAGGTTGAGATCCTCGGTAAAATCAACGGTGCGGTCGGAAACTACAATGCCCACATCGCCGCGTATCCGGAAGTGGACTGGCACCAGTTCAGCGAGGAGTTTGTTACCTCGCTCGGCATTCAGTGGAACCCGTACACCACGCAGATTGAGCCGCATGACTATATCGCAGAGCTGTTTGACTGCATCGCGCGTTTCAACACCATTCTGATCGACTTCGATCGTGACGTCTGGGGTTATATCGCCCTGAACCACTTCAAACAGAAAACCATCGCCGGTGAAATCGGCTCTTCCACCATGCCGCATAAGGTTAACCCGATCGACTTCGAAAACTCCGAAGGCAACCTGGGGCTGGCAAACGCCGTGCTGCAGCACATGGCCAGCAAACTGCCGGTTTCCCGCTGGCAGCGCGACCTGACCGACTCCACCGTTCTGCGTAACCTCGGCGTGGGGATCGGCTATGCACTGATTGCTTATCAGTCGACCCTGAAAGGCGTAAGCAAGCTGGAAGTCAACCGCGATCGTCTGCTGGATGAACTGGACCATAACTGGGAAGTGCTGGCGGAACCTATCCAGACCGTGATGCGTCGCTATGGGATTGAAAAACCATACGAGAAACTGAAAGAGCTGACCCGCGGAAAACGCGTCGATGCCGAAGGGATGAAGCAGTTTATCGACGGCCTGGATCTGCCGGAAGCCGAAAAAACGCGTCTGAAAGCGATGACGCCGGCAAACTACATCGGCCGTGCCATCACCATGGTTGACGAGCTGAAGTAATCGCCCTCCCCCCTTTCCGCCCGGAAAGGGGGATGCTTTTCCCCGGTTTACCCAATGTTTATACCCACAACAACATAATCAGCGTTAAACTATTCATACCATTTATTTAGGGAGAAAAGATGATGCGCGTACTGGTTGTTGAGGATAATGCATTGCTACGCCACCACCTGAAGGTACAACTTCAGGAGATGGGACATCAGGTGGACGATGCCGAAGATGCAAAAGAAGCCGATTATTATCTCAATGAGCACTTACCGAATATCGCGATTGTCGATTTAGGGCTGCCGGATGAAGACGGTCTGTCGCTGATCCGTCGCTGGCGCAGCCACGACGTCTCCCTGCCGGTTCTGGTTCTGACCGCCCGCGAAGGCTGGCAGGACAAAGTTGAAGTTCTCAGCGCCGGCGCTGACGATTACGTCACCAAACCGTTCCATATCGAAGAAGTGGCCGCGCGGATGCAGGCGCTGTTGCGCCGTAACAGCGGGCTGGCCTCTCAGGTCA
>JAFACP010000383.1 GCA_023425455.1 Pseudomonadota bacterium
CGCGCTGAACAGGCGTCACTGCAGGCCGATAAACGTATCACCAATACCGAAGGCGGCAGCTTTAATAGCCACTACGGCATCAAGGTGTTCGGCAACAGCCACGGCATGCTGCAGGGCTACTGCTCAACCCGCCACTCGCTCTCCAGCTGCGTGATCGCCGAAGAGAATGGCGATATGGAGCGGGATTACGCCTACACCATCGGCCGCGCGCTGGGTGATTTACAGTCGCCGGAGTGGGTTGGCGCAGAATGCGCGCAGCGTACGCTCTCACGCCTGTCACCGCGTAAGCTCTCCACCATGAAAGCGCCGGTGATTTTTGCCAATGAAGTGGCCACCGGGCTGTTTGGTCATCTGGTCGGCGCGATTGCCGGCGGCTCGGTTTACCGTAAATCCACCTTCCTGCTCGACGCGCTGGGCACGCAGATCCTGCCGGACTGGCTGACCATTGAGGAGCACCCGCATCTGCTGAAGGGGCTGGCCTCAACGCCGTTCGATAGCGAAGGTGTGCGTACCGAACGTCGTGATATCGTGAAAGACGGCATTCTGATCCAGTGGCTGCTGACCAACTACTCTGCGCGCAAGCTGGGGCTGAAAAGCACCGGCCATGCAGGCGGTATTCACAACTGGCGGATCGCCGGACAGGGACTGAGCTTTGAGCAGATGCTGAAACAGATGGGCACCGGGCTGGTGGTCACCGAGCTGATGGGGCAGGGCGTCAGCGGTATCACCGGCGACTATTCTCGCGGTGCGGCGGGCTTCTGGGTAGAAAACGGTGAAATTCAGTATCCGGTGAGCGAAATCACCATCGCCGGTAACCTGAAAGAGATGTGGCGCAATATTGTTACGGTCGGTAACGATATTGAAACACGCAGCAATATACAGTGTGGTTCAGTCCTCCTGCCGGAGATGAAAATCGCCGGCCAGTAATTCCCGTCATACTTCAGGTTGCCGGTATACCTGCAGCCTGAATTTTTTCGGGTATTCAACTTGTTGTTAATAATAAAAAAGGAAGTGAGCAATGCGTAAACACCTGTTAGCGATCGTCGCAGCGTCAACGCTGGTTCTTGGTTCTGCTGCGTTTGCTGCCGATCTTGAAGACAACATGGACACCCTCAGTGAAAACCTGAAGGTGGTGCAGAAAACGGACAATGCGACGGAGATGAAAGACGCGTTGACCAAAATGCGCGAAGCGGCGCTGGATGCGCAAAAAGCGACCCCGCCGAAGCTGGAAAGCAAAGCTGCGGACAGCGCGGAGATGAAAGATTATCGCCACGGTTTGGACCTGCTGGTTGGCCAGATTGACGGCGCGCTGAAACTCGCTAACGAAGGCAAAGTGAAGGAAGCCCAGGCGGCGGCTGAGCAGTTTGTCACCACGCGTAATACCTATCACAAAAAGTACCGTTAATTTGACGGGACAGCCGCTTTGATGTGGAGGCGCACAGCGCCTCCCTGCGCCGGTTCTGCTCACTCTGCGCCATTCCCCACCCCGTTCGCCCATAAGAAAACCTTATCCACATCACATTTCTGTCCGCCCGTTTGCCATCTTTTCCGCTTCGCTTACCCCTTAATTTCCGCGTAATAGCGTGATTCCCATCACGTAAAGTGGCCGTTTTGTCTCGATTTAGCCCGTTTATGTGGCACAGATCACTGCTGCTGCTCCCCTTTCCACTTCGAAGTGGAAAACAACTCGCTACAAACCCGCTCCCGCCAACGTTAGTTTTATTCCAGAGCCATTAACGGGGTAAGACGAGTGAGTAACGGAGCGGTAATGAACGACGTTGGGGATCAGGCGGTGCAAACAGAACAGCTCGCCAACACCATGCTGCAGCAGGTTTATGCCCTGCTGGCCCGGCACAACATCATCCCCAATGCAGTACAGGAACAGATGCTGACCTCACACGTCCGCGCGATGGCACACCGGTCTGTGACCGGCGAGCCGCTGCCGGAGGTAGAAGCGGAGCTGTTCGACGAGATTTCACCCGATTCAATGCGACTTGCCCGCGAAGTGGTGGCGCAGTTCGGCAACCTTCCTGATGAAGAAGCCTGGCTGCTGTCCGTGCACTTCGAAGTCGCGAAAGACAACCTTTAAGGAGCAACACATGGAACAGATTACAGTCGTGATTGGCGACCGCCTGGGCAAAGGCCAGAAAGTGGCGGCTGGGGTGGAAAAAGCAGGCGGACGCGCGATTGTCGTGCCTGGCGTGGCGGCAGATATGAAGCTTGGCGACGTGATGAAAGCGGAAAACGCCACCTTCGGCATCTCCTTCTGTGGCAGCGGCGGCGCAGGGGCCATCACCGCGCAAACGAAATATGGCTACAAAGCGAAATACGGCATGCGTTCAGTCGATGAAGGGGTAACCGCCATCAACGAAGGCTGCAACGTACTGGGCTTTGGCTTTATGGATAAAGAAGAGCTGGGTGAGCGTCTGGTTCAGGCGTGGCAGAAAAAGCACGGCGCATAAGTATGAAAGAACAGTTCACAACCACGGTAAGAGTGAAAGGCAAAGGCGAGGACAAGGCCCGCGCCTTTGCTGACGCGCTCAACCATGTTCAGGCTGCGGTGATGAAAGCCTCACCGCATATCTTACTGCGTATTGAGCCACAGGATGTGCAGGTTGTTCAGGCGCAAGAAGCGGTGCGTAAAGAAGCCTTTCTGGGGTTCTTTTTGCGCCGGGAAAGACGCACGTACAGCGTGGAGCTGGATGTGACTGTCAACGTGACCGCCATCAATCTCGATCGGGTGGATTTTGTCACGCAACGCTGATTATTCATAAAAGGGCAGACTGATGTTCTTAATTATATTAATAAAATCGCTCATCATTGGCGGCCTGGTTGGCGTCGGTGTGGGAGCCGGGGCTGCACGCATGTTTCATGCGCCTACTACACAGGGTATGGGCGCGTTTCGTACGTTGGGGGAGCTGAACTCCTGTGAAGGGGATCCGGCGTCTCACTTCTCCTTTGGGTTAGGCTTCTTCTTTAACGCCTGGGCCTCTTCGGTGGCGGCGGGCGCGTTCACTCAGGACGTAGACCACCGCATCATCCCCAACTGGGGTGCGGCCGCGCTGATGATCAAAAACCGTAACGTCGCCGAGACGCTGCACGATCCTAAGCGTATGGCGATTGCCTGCGGCATCATCGGCATGATTGTCGTTACCTTCCTTAACCTTACCGCCTCCTCGGTGCCAGCGGCGCTGCAGGTGACCGCCGTGAAGGTGCTGGTGCCAGCGGCTAACCTGCTGGTCAACACCGTGATGCCGGTGATCTTCTGGCTGGCGGCAATTGATGCGGGCAAAAAATCCGGCTTCTGGGCAACCGTCTTCGGCGGCGCAGCGCAGCTGATCATGGGCAACGCCGTACCGGGTCTGGTGCTGGGGATCCTGATCGGTAAAGGCGTTGAGGAGAGCGGCTGGAACCATGTGACCAAAGTGATGATGGCGGCAATTGTGGCGCTGTTTGTCCTGAGCGGCTTCTTCCGCGGCTTCGACATGAAGATGATCGAATCCTTCCATCTGACCGTGCCGAACTGGCTCGATCTGATCCACAACTCGCTCAGCGGCAAATAACAGGAGCCTCGAAATGGAACAGAATAAAGGTTTTTGGTATGCCGACTGGTCGTTCCCGATCTTCGTTGGCCTGCTCTCATCCGGTGTCTTTGCCGGGACGCACATGTACTACCTGTACGGTATCGGCGCGTTTAACGAAGTGGCCTTCGTGGCGATGCTGAAAGCCGGGATGGATACCGGCGTGTATGGCGCAGTGGCGGCGTTTGGCGCCAGCTTCCTGTTCGCCCGCATCATCGAAGGCTCACTGGTGGGGATCCTCGATATCGGCGGCGCGATCCAGACCGGCATAGGGCTGGGTGTGCCGGCGCTGCTGCTCGGCGCAGGCATCATGTTCCCGGTGACCAACTTTATTGCCTCGCTGATCACCGGCCTGGTGCTGGGTCTGGCAATTGGGTACATCATTATCCTGGCGCGTAAGTTCACCATCAATCAGAGCAACTCCACCTACGGTGCGGACGTGATGATGGGCGCAGGTAACGCCTCCGGCCGCTTCCTCGGTCCGTTGATTATCCTGAGCGCCATGACCGCCTCGATTCCAATCGGTATCGGTTCCCTGGCAGGCGCGCTGTTGTTCTATCTCTGGCAGAAGCCGATCACCGGCGGCGCTATTCTCGGCGCAATGATTTTAGGCTGGCTGTTCCCGGTCGCCCTTTAACACCTGCGGGCGCTCAGGCGCCCGCCTCTTCAGGAGAACCCCATGTTTGATTTACTCCTGCGCCGTGCGCGCCTAACCGACGATACCCTGACCGATATCGCCATTCAGGACGGGAAAATCGCGGCGCTGGGCGAGATTGACGCACCCGCTCGCCAGACGGTAGAGCTGAAAGGCGAAGTGTTCGTCAGCGCAGGCTGGATTGACTCCCACGTTCACTGCTACCCGAACTCCCCGATTTATCACGATCAACCGGACAGCGTGGGCATTGCCACCGGCGTCACCTCGGTGGTGGACGCGGGCAGCACCGGCGCTGACGATGTGGATGATTTCTACGCCATCACCCGTCAGGCCACGACAGAGGTTTACGCGCTGCTTAATATCTCCCGCGTCGGGCTGATTGCCCAGAACGAACTGGCGAACATGGCCAACATCGACGCCAGCGCGGTACAGCAGGCGGCAAAACGCCACCCGGATTTTATCGTTGGCCTGAAAGCGCGTATGAGCAGCAGCGTGGTCGGCGAGAATGGCATTACGCCGCTTGAGCGCGCGAAAGCCATCCAGAAAGAGAACGGCGATCTGCCGCTGATGGTCCACATTGGCAACAACCCGCCGAACCTCGATGAAATCGCTGAACTGCTGAGCAGCGGCGACATCATCACCCACTGCTATAACGGCAAACCCAACCGCATACTGACGCCATCGGGCGAGCTGCGCGCGTCCATTACGTCCGCCCTGAAGCGCGGCGTGCGTCTCGACGTCGGCCACGGCACGGCGAGCTTTAGCTTCGCGGTGGCGAAGCGCGCCATCGCGATGGGCATTTTGCCGCACACCATCAGCTCTGATATTTACTGCCGCAACCGCATCAACGGCCCGGTGGGCAGTCTGGCCAGCGTGATGTCGAAATTCCTCGCCATCGGCATGTCTCTACCGCAGGTGATTGAGTGCGTGACCGCTAACGCCGCCGACGGCCTGCGTCTGGCGCGCAAGGGGCGCATCCAGCCGGGGCTTGATGCCGACCTGACGCTTTTCACCCTCAAACGCCAGCCAACCGTGCTGGTGGATGCCGAAAACGACAGCCTGCAGGCTGAACACATTCTGGTGCCGCTTGCCGCGATCCGCGCGGGCAAGGGCTACATGACCGAACAAGGGAGCACGGAACATGCCTTCAATTTTTGAGAAGTACGGCTTAAAACAAGTCATTAATACCTCCGGCCGCATGACGGCGCTGGGGGTGTCCACGCCGCGCCCGGAAGTGGTGCAGGCGGCGATGGCGGGAATGAACCAGTATTTTGAGATGAAAGATCTGGTGAATAAAACCGGGGAATACATTGCCAGACTGCTGGATGTGGAAGGGGCGACCGTGGTCTCCTGCGCCTCCGCAGGCATTGCCCAGTCGGTGGCGGCGGTGCTGGTGAAAGACAGCGACTGGCTGCTGGAAAACCTGCACGTGACGGCGATTGAGAACAACGAAATCGTCCTGCCAAAAGGGCACAACGTGAACTTTGGCGCGCCGGTCGGCACCATGGTGGCGCTGGGCGGCGGCAAGCTGGTGGAGGCCGGTTACGCCAACGAATGCTCCGCCGATCAGCTGGCGGCGGCGATCACCCCGCGTACCGCGGCGATCCTCTACATCAAGTCGCACCACTGCGTGCAGAAGAGCATGCTCAGCGTTGAGCAGGCGGTGGTAGTGGCGCGGAAACATGACCTGCCGCTGATTGTTGATGCGGCGGCGGAAGAGGATCTGCAGGTCTACTACCGCGCCGGCGCGGATCTGGTGATCTACAGCGGCGCGAAAGCCATTGAAGGGCCAACCAGCGGGCTGGTGATCGGCAAAACCCGCTACGTTGAGTGGGTGAAGCGCCAGACGGCGGGGATCGGCCGGGCGATGAAAGTGGGCAAAGAGGGCATTCTCGGCCTGACCTGCGCCATCGAACACTACCTGACGGCGACCAAAGAGAGCGGGGCGGAGATGGTGGCGAAGATGACCCCGTTTATTGACGCCCTGAACACCCTCAACGGCGTGGCGGCTCGCGTGGTCTGGGACAGCGCCGGGCGCGACATTGCCCGCACCGAAATCACGTTTGACGAAGCCACCACCGGAGTGGCGACCGGCGAGCTGGTGAATCTGCTGAAACAGGGCGAATACGCCATTTACTTCCGTGGCTACAAGGCCAATGAAGGGATTATCGAAGCGGATGTACGCAGCGTGAGCGCCGATCAGCTCAACATTGTCTACCGCCGCATTAGCGAAGTATTAGGACAGGAGAAAAACGCATGAAACTGACCCCCAATTTTTACCGTGACCGTGTCTGCCTGAACGTACTGGCTGGCTCAAAAGCCAATGCCAGTGCCATTTACGAAGCGGCGGAAGGCCACGTACTGGTGGGCGTGCTCTCCAAAAATTATCCCGACGTCGCCTCAGCGGTGGCCGATATGCGCGAGTACGCGGCGCTGATTGATAACGCGCTCTCCGTTGGGCTGGGCGCGGGCGACCCGAACCAGTCGGCGATGGTCAGCGAAATCTCCCGCCAGGTGCAGCCGCAGCACGTCAACCAGGTCTTTACCGGCGTTGCCACCAGCCGTGCGCTGTTGGGGCAGAACGACTCGGTGGTGAACGGTCTGGTGTCGCCAACCGGTACGGTCGGGATGGTCAAAATCTCGACCGGACCGTTGAGCAGCGCGGCACCCGACGGTATTGTCCCGGTGGAGACGGCAATCGCCCTGCTGAAAGATTTCGGCGGCAGCTCGATCAAATACTTCCCGATGGGCGGGCTGGCCTGCCGTGACGAATATCAGGCGGTGGCGGAAGCTTGCGCCCGCCATGATTTCTGGCTGGAGCCAACGGGGGGGATCGATCTGGAAAACTATGAAGCGATCCTGCAGATCGCGCTGGATGCCGGGGTGAGCAAAATCATCCCGCATATCTACAGTTCAATTATCGATAAAGCCAGCGGCGACACGCGTCCGGACGATGTCCGCACGCTGCTGGCGATGACCAAAGCGCTGGTTAAGTAATCCCTCACCTTAACCCTCTCCCGCCGGGAGAGGGGTTGCCCGTCAGGAGCCACCATGCACACACGTAACCTGCTTGTCGCTTCACTCTCATTACTGGCCACCTCCGCCCTCGCACAGACGCAGTTCGCCTGGGTGGGAACCTATAACCCCAACGGCGAAGGGCTGTATCGCTTTACCGTCGATCCGCACAGCGGATCGCTGGCGAACAAGACGCTGGTCAGCCAGCTGCCGAACGCCGCGCAGCTTACCGTTTCACAGGACGGCAAGACGCTCTATCTGGCGAGCGAAGTCGGGGAGGGGGTGGTGCAGGCGCTGCGGGTCGGGCATCACGGTGAGCTGACTGCCCTTAACCAGGTCTCCTCCGGCGGCGCCGGGCCGGTGTATCTCTCGCTGACGCCGAACGGCCGACATCTGCTGGTGGCCAACTACGTCAGCGGTTCGATTGCGGTCCTGCCGGTCAACGCCGATGGCAGCCTCG
Source organism: Pseudomonadota bacterium (assembly GCA_023425455.1). Lineage (GTDB taxonomy): Bacteria > Pseudomonadota > Gammaproteobacteria > Enterobacterales > Enterobacteriaceae > Enterobacter. The sequence continues at coordinate 7,712 of JAFACP010000383.1, forward strand.
GCGCAGCGACGGACAGCCATCAGGATCGGGGCGACGCGGGCGCTGCAAAACCGCAGGCGGCGGTGGAAGGCAGTTTTGCCATTAGCGATCATAACGGCCCCCACGCGCATATGATCGCCGCCGATCCGACCGGCAAGTTCGTCTTCTCCACCGATCTGGGGCTGGATCGTATCTATCAGTACCGGCTTGACGATCTGAGCGGCAAGCTGACCCCGAACGATCCGCCGTTTATCCGCGCCTCGTCAGAAGGGGCCGGGCCGCGCCACTTCGTCTTTTCGCCAAAAGGCGATGCCCTGTGGCTGATTAACGAGGAGGCGTCTACGCTAACGCATTACAGGCTGGATGCCGAAGGGCGGTTGACCGAAGGCAAAACCGTCTCCGCGCTGCCGGAAGGCTACAAAGGCACCAGTTTTGCCGCCGGGCTGGCGTTAAGTGAGGATGGAAAACAGCTGTATGTGGCTAACCGTTTGCATAACAGCATCGGGCACTTTACCGTAACCGCCGATGGCACGCTGACGCATCGGGACGATGTCTGGACGCGGGGGGATTATCCGCGCACCCTGACCCTGGATAAGCAGGGGCGCTGGCTGTACGTGATGAACCAGCGCAGCGATAACATCACCCGCTTCCGCGTCGGGCAGGACGGTAAACTGAGCTTCGAGCCGGACTACACGGCGGTCGGCAGTCCATCCCAGATGGTTATTTCACCCGGGCCCTGAGCCATAAGAGGATTACAACGTGCGATTCCCGAACCAACGTTTAGCGCAACTTTTCGACCTGTTGCAAAACGAAACGCTGCCGCAGGATGAACTGGCGCAGCGGCTATCGGTCTCCACGCGTACCGTTCGGGCCGACATCAATGCACTGAATGCGTTACTGGCAAACCACGGCGCGCAGTTTGTCATGAGCCGCGGCAATGGCTACCAGCTTAAAATTGACGACGCGGCGCGTTATCAGCAGCTGCAGGACGCCCACCCGCGCGCGCTGCGCATTCCCCGCACAGGGAGCGAACGGGTCCATTATCTGGTGGTGCGTTTTCTCACCGCCGCCTTTTCTCTCAAGCTTGAGGATCTGGCGGACGAGTGGTTCGTCAGCCGCGCCACGCTGCAGAGCGACATGGTGGAAGTGCGCGAGTGGTTCCACCGCTATAACCTGACGCTGGAAACCCGCCCGCGCCACGGCATGAAGCTGTTTGGCAGCGAAATGGCAACCCGCTCCTGTCTGACGGATTTACTCTGGGAGCTGGCGCAGCAGGACAGCCTGAACCCGCTGGTGACCGAGGTGGCGCTCAACGCGGGTGTGCCTGAGCAGATGGTGACGGTGCTTCACGAGGTGCTGACGCGCCACCACATTCGCCTCACCGACGAAGGTGAGCTGTTTCTGCGCCTGTACTGCGCGGTCTCCGTTCGCCGCATCAGCGAAGGGTATCCGCTGCCCGAGTTCCACGCCGAAGATGTGGCCGAGAACGTGCGGGAAGCCGCGAAAGATATTGCGGTGACCATTCAACAGCTGGCGGGCAAAACGCTGTCGCCTTCGGAAGAGAGCTGGCTGTGCGTGCACATTGCCGCGCGTCAGATCCAGGAAATTGCCCCGAGCGCCATCAATGCGGACGATGATGAAACGCTGGTCAATTACATTCTGCGCTACATCAACACCCACTATAACTACAACCTGCTCAGCGATACCCAGCTGCATGCGGATCTGCTGACCCACATTAAGACCATGATCACCCGGGTGCGCTATCAGATAATGATCCCCAACCCGCTGCTGGACAACATCAAGCAGCACTATCCGATGGCCTGGGATATGACCCTGGCGGCGGTGTCAAACTGGGGAAAATACACGCCGTATGTGATCAGCGAAAACGAGATTGGCTTCCTGGTGCTGCATATTGGCGTCGGGCTGGAGCGTCACTACAACATTGGCTACCAGCGCCAGCCGCGGGTGTTGCTGGTGTGCGACGCGGGCAACGCGATGGTGCGGATGATTGAGGCGGTGCTGCAGCGCAAATATCCGCAGATCGAGGTGACGCGCACTCTTACCCTGCGCGAGTACGAACTGGCGGAGAGCCTCAGCGAAGACTTTGTGATCTCAACCGCCCGCATCAGCGAAAAGTCGAAACCGGTGGTGATGATCGCCCCGTTCCCCACCGACTATCAGCTGGAGCAGATTGGCAAGCTGGTGCTGGTGGATCGCACCCGTCCGTGGATGCTGGATAAATACTTCGACGCCGCCCATTTTCGCATTATCGACACCCCGGTCGATCGGCAGACCCTGTTCCGCGAACTGTGCGAGCAGCTTGAGGCGGAGGGGTTTGTGGGGGCGGAGTTCCTCGACTCCGTTGTTGAACGTGAAGCGATCGTCAGCACCATGCTTGGCGACGGCATCGCGCTGCCGCACTCCCTCGGACTGCTGGCGCAAAAAACCTTGGTCTATACGGTGCTGGCGCCGCAGGGCATCACCTGGGGAGATGAAACCGCGCACGTGATTTTCCTGCTCGCCATCAGCAAAAGCGAGTATGAAGAGGCGATGGCCATCTACGATATTTTCGTCACCTTCCTGCGCGAGCGTGCCGTGACGCGGCTCTGCGGCTGCGGGAATTTTGCTGAATTTAAGGCGGTGGCGATGGAGAGTGTAAGCCGGTTTTGACGGGGTATCCGGCGTTGTCATCGGGAAAGACGCGCAATCGGCCGTTTATCATGACGTCGGTAAACGGCTATCGCCTTCAGCGCAGATGATGCACAACCTGGTTGCTGCTGCCGCGCCAGATAAGCGCCGGGTCTTTTAAATCCTGCACGAATTTGCCATCGACCAGCACGTTGATCAGGTTCACCACGGCCATTTGATCGGCGTTCAGCTCATCGAGCTTATAGCCCGTCCAGATCCAGATGTCCTTCCCGGCACATTCGCTGCGAATGCGTTTTACCAGCGCAAGGATCGCCGGCACATTCTGCGGGTGGAGCGGATCGCCGCCGGAGAGCGAAATGCCCTGACGCCGGATGCGGGTGTCGTTCAGATCGTTGATGATGCGATCTTCCATCTCAGCGGTGAACGGCATGCCGGAGTTGAGCCGCCAGGTGCTTTTGTTATAGCAGCCGGGGCACTCGTGAACGCAGCCTGAGACAAACAGGGTGCAGCGGGTGCCGGGGCCGTTGACGATGTCGACGGGGTAGTACTGATGGTAGTTCATTGTCGCTTCTCAATTGACGCCATTACCGCGCAGGCTGCACTCGCTTACCCGGGTCACTGAGTTATCCGCTCCCCGGAGCGATTTGCCTGGCGGCGTGTTCTGGCGGTGAAAAGTCGTGTGTCGCCTGATGCCCTCTCCCTGAGGAAGAGGGCTGAGTGACGGAGAAAGCGGCTAAAAACTTAACCGATCTGCCCATTCCCCAGATGCTTCACGCGGCGCTTCACCTCTTCCTGCTTACCGGCGTTAAACGGACGTGCGTCCGGGCTGCCGAGATAACCGCACACCCGGCGGGTAACGGAGACGCGGGCGGCGTCATGATTGCCGCATTTCGGACAGGTAAAGCCTTTGCTGGTGCACGCGAACTCGCCGGTAAAGCCGCACTCGTAACACTCGTCGATAGGGGTGTTGGTGCCGTAATACGGCACGTGCTGGTAGCTGTAGTCCCACACATCTTCCAGCGCCTTCAGGTTGTGCTGAATGTTCGGGTATTCGCCGTAGCAGATAAAGCCGCCGTTGGTGACCGGCGGATAGGCCGCCTCGAAGTCGATTTTGTCGTACGGGTTAACTTTCTTCTCGACGTCGAGATGGAAGCTGTTGGTGTAGTAGCCTTTATCGGTCACCCCCTCCACAATACCGAACTCGGCGGTGTCCAGACGGCAGAAGCGATCGCACAGGTTCTCGCTCGGCGTACTGTAGAGGCTAAAGCCGTAGCCGGTCTCCTCTTTCCACTGATCCACCGCGTCACGCAGGCGCTGGACGATGGCGACGCCTTTCTCGCGCAGGGCGTCACTGTCGTATACGTGCTGGTTGCCAAACAGCGCGTTGATGGTTTCATGGATGCCGATATAGCCCAGAGAGATGGAGGCGCGGCCGTTTTTGAAGATCTCCGACACGTCATCGTCCGCTTTCAGACGCACGCCGCAGGCCCCTTCCATATAGAGGATCGGTGCCACGCGGGCCTTCACCCCTTCAAGGCGGGCGATGCGGGTCATCAGCGCTTTACGCGCCAGCTGCAGGCGTTCGTCCAGCAGTTGCCAGAAGGCCGCTTCATCGCCGTGGGCCTCCAGTGCGATGCGCGGCAGGTTAAGGCTGATCACCCCGAGATTGTTACGTCCATCGTGGATCTGCTCGCCGTTTTCGTCTTCATAGACGCCGAGGAAGCTGCGACAGCCCATCGGCGTTTTAAACGAGCCGGTGACTTTCACCACCTGATCGTAGTTCAGGATATCCGGGTACATACGCTTGCTCGCGCACTCCAGCGCCAGCTGTTTGATATCGTAATTCGGATCGTCAGAGCGATGATTCAGCCCGTCGCGAATGGCGAACACCAGTTTCGGGAACACCGCCGTTTTACGGTTTTTACCGAGGCCGGAGATACGGTTGCGCAGAATAGACTGCTGGATCAGCCGTGATTCCCAGCTGGTGCCAAGGCCAAATCCGAAGGTGACAAACGGCGTCTGGCCGTTGGCGGTATGCAGCGTGTTGACCTCATACTCGAGCGACTGGAAGGCGTCGTAGCACTCTTTTTCGGTGCGCGAATGCGCGTAGCCGTCGGCGTCCGGGATCTGCCACTCTTGCGCCGTTTTACGGTGTTTAGCGAAGCTGGCGCTGACAAACGGTGCCAGCACTTCGTCGATGCGGTTGATGGTGGTGCCGCCGTAAATATGGCTGGCAACCTGGGCGATGATCTGCGCCGTCACCGCCGTGGCGGTGGAGATCGATTTTGGCGGCTCGATCTCGGCGTTACCCATTTTGAAGCCCTGGGTCAGCATGCCTTTCAGATCGATCAGCATGCAGTTAAACATCGGGAAGAAGGGCGAGTAATCGAGATCGTGGTAGTGGATCTCGCCGCGCTCGTGGGCGGCAACCACGTCGCGCGGCAGCAGGTGCTGGCGGGCGTAGTGTTTGGCGACGATCCCGGCCAGCAGATCGCGCTGGGTGGGGATCACTTTACTGTCTTTATTGGCATTTTCGTTGAGCAGCGCAGAGTTGGTCTGCTCCACCAGGCCGCGGATCTCCTGGTTCAGGCGACCGCGCTTCTCACGCTGTACGTCACGGTCGTGGCGATACTCAATATAGGCGCGCGCCAGCTGCTTGTACGGGCCGGACATCAGCTGGTTCTCAACGGCGGTCTGGATCTCGCTGATATCCACCTGGCTGCGCGTGTTCATCTGGCTGCTAACGACGTCTGCGACGGTGGCGCAGTAATCTGCGTCATCGACTCCCGCTGCTTTAGCTGCACGCAGAATGGCTTCCTGGATGCGCTCTGATTTAAACGGCACTTTACAGCCATCACGCTTCATCACATGCGGTGTCATGATCACTCCATCTTAAAAACAGGTTATCCACAGAGGCAGAGAAGACTGCAGCGGGCAGATTTACTGCCAGCCCAGTCACTTCCCGCGTTCCCGACAGTTGTTATCCACAATTCCGGAGAGCTGAGTCGCCGTCTTGTTGTTGGAATAGTAGACGATAAATACAAGATGTTGGGTCGGCGTGCATTTTAAGCGCTACATATAGTGATTTGCATCAAACATGTTTGCGATTTTTTTGATTCAGAACAAAGTAAAAAATCGAGAGTACAGGCGACGGGCGCTGTAGCGTTTGTAAATCTGGAAAGGAAAATAATGGTTAATTATTCAACAAAAACAGCAAGGTAACCGGGCATCTGGCGATGCCCGGCGTCAGGCGTTATGACTGCAGCCACCACACTGCTTCAAACGGGCGCAGGGTTACCGCGCCCGGTTTGCTGGCGGACTCTGGGTAATTTGATATCACCACCTGCCACTCGCCGTCCGGCGCGTCGGGCTGCCATGTCTGGCTGGTATCGCTCAGGTTGGCGGCCACCATCAGGGTTTGCCCCTGCCACTGGCGGCGGTAACACCACAGGGAAGGGTGCGCTGGCAGCAGGTCGTGGTAATCGCCCCACGTCAGCACCGGCAGGGTTTTGCGCAGGCGGATCAGCGACTGATAGGTGTAAAACACCGACTGCGGATCGTCGAGCGCGGCGCGGGCGTTGACGGTTTCGTAGTTATCGCAGACCCCTATCCACGGCTCTCCCCGGGAGAAGCCCGCATTGTGCGAGGCGTCCCACTGCATCGGCGTCCGGCCGTTATCGCGGGATTTGCTCGCGAGGATAGCCAGCAGCTCTGCCGGCTCGCCGCCGTTTAGCTGACGCTCGGTGAACATATTCAGGCTCTCCACGTCGCGATAGTCGGTAATGCGCGAGAAGTGCGGGTTGGTCATGCCCAGCTCCTCGCCCTGGTAGATAT
>JAFACP010000385.1 GCA_023425455.1 Pseudomonadota bacterium
ATAAAGCCCGCCGCCGCCGCCGCCCAGCCGGAGTAAGAGTTGAGCATTGACACCACAACCGGCATGTCAGCCCCACCGATGGACGCCACCAGGTGCCAGCCAAACGCCAGCGCGATAATGGTCATCACCAGCAGCGCAAGCACCTGCAGACCCACGCTTTCGGTGCGCACAAAGATCACCAGCAGCACGAAGGAGACCACCAGCGCCGCCAGGTTCATCTTGTGGCGATTTGGCAGCATCAGCGGTTTAGACGAGATCTTACCGCGCAGTTTACCGAAGGCGACAATCGAACCGGTGAAGGTGACCGCACCGATAAAGATGCCGAGGAACACTTCGGTCAGGTGAATATTGACCAGAATCTGCTCCATGCCCGGTTCGTGATACAGGTAGCTGTTGAAGCCCACCAGCACCGCAGCCAGACCCACAAAGCTGTGCAGAATCGCAACCAGCTCCGGCATTTCGGTCATCTCAACGCGCTTCGCCAGGCGAATACCAATCGCGCCACCCACGATCATCGCCACCAGGATCCACGCAACGTTGCCGGTATCCGGCCCAAAGATGGTGGCAATCAGCGCAATCGCCATCCCGGCGATACCAAAGTTGTTACCCTGCTGAGACGTTTCGTGCTTGGAAAGCCCCGCCAGGCTGAAAATAAACAGGATCGCAGCAACAATGTATGCGGCTGTGACTAATCCTCCAGACATATGCTACCCCTTAGCCTTTACGAAACATTTTCAGCATGCGCTGAGTCACGGTGAAACCACCGAAGATATTGATACTGGCGATCAGCACCGCGATAAAGCTCAGGAAGCTCACCCAGCCGCCGTGACCGATCTGCAGCAACGCCCCGACCACAATAATGCCGGAGATGGCGTTAGTGACCGACATCAGCGGAGTATGCAGCGCGTGAGAGACGTTCCACACCACGTAGTAACCCACCACGCACGAAAGCGCGAAGACGGTAAAGTGGCCAAGGAACTCTTTTGGCGCGACGTTGGCCAGCCAGCCAAACAGAATAATAGCGAGCGCCATCAGCGCATATTTCCGCTACGGCGAGACCGGTTTCTCCGGCTCTTTCGGCTCAGGAGCCGCTTTTGGCGCCGCCTGTGGCTGAGCAGAAACCTGAATTGGCGGTGCGGGCCAGGTGATTTCCCCGTCGCGAATCACGGTCACACCGCGCACCACGACGTCCTCGAAATCAACGTTGATGTTGCCGTCTTTCTCTTTGCAGAGCAGCTTCAGCAGGTTAACCAGGTTGGTGCCATACAGCTGAGAAGACTGGGTTGGCAGGCGTCCGGGCAGGTCGGTATAGCCAATCACCTTCACACCATTCGCCGTGGTCGTCACCTGATTAGCCACCGTGTATTCACAGTTGCCGCCGTTTTGTGCCGCCAGATCGACAATCACGCTGCCCGCTTTCATCGAGTCGACCATTTCACGGGTGATCAGTTTTGGTGCCGGTTTACCCGGGATCAGCGCCGTGGTCACAATGATATCGACCTCTTTCGCCTGGGCGGCGAAGAGCGCCATTTCGGCTGCGATAAACGCTTCGGACATCACCTTCGCGTAACCATCACCGCTGCCCGCCTCTTCCTTAAAATCCAGCTCAAGGAATTCGGCCCCCATGCTTTGTACCTGCTCCTTCACTTCCGGACGGGTATCAAATGCACGGACGATTGCGCCGAGGCTGTTTGCCGCGCCGATTGCCGCCAGACCAGCAACCCCGGCGCCAATCACCATCACTTTCGCCGGAGGCACCTTACCCGCCGCGGTGATCTGACCGGTGAAGAAGCGACCAAATTCATGAGCGGCTTCAACGATAGCGCGATAACCTGCGATATTCGCCATGGAACTGAGGGCATCCAGCGACTGCGCGCGCGAGATACGCGGCACGGAGTCCATCGCCATCACGGTCACGTTACGTGCCGCCAGCTTCTCCATCAGTTCCGGATTTTGAGCCGGCCAGACGAAGCTGACGAGCGTTGTGCCCGGATTGAGCAGCGCGATTTCACTCTCCTCAGGTGCATTGACCTTGAGAATGACCGGCGATTGCCAGACAGCATCGCCGTCCACCACCTCCGCGCCAGCCTGAATAAAGGCCTCGTCGTCGAAACTCGCCAGTTTGCCCGCGCCGCTTTCAACCGCGACGGTGAAACCCAGTTTCAGCAGTTGCTCCACCGTTTTCGGTGTTGCCGCTACGCGGGTTTCATTGGCTAACCGTTCTTTTGGTACCCCAATACGCATAGTTTTCCCTTCCATCGGTTTTTGATGATGGTTTGTCGATAAATGTCCCCGGAGTAAATCCCTTTCGCCGTTCTGATAACTGCGATGAATGATTAAGCCCGGAAAATAAAACAGTAACAAACTTTCTATAACCTACTGAAAATAACGCCTGTGATCCACCGCCAGAAAACACTATTTCTTACTTTATCTGTGAAAAATAAGCGATCGGCATCACTGACAGAGATATTTACCTTAAATTCAGCGCCAGGACCGATAAATCACGCAAGCGAAGCGGTAAAAACATGATATAGCGCCATAAGAGATCAACTTATTAACATTAAATTAACTTGTAAAAGTCATATGCTTTATCAGTTTTTCTTGTCAAACGCCTGTTTTTTCAACATATCACTAAATGTTATCGAACAAGATCATATTGTGAGCACAGGCCGCAAAAAATGGCGCAGACAGCAATGGGTTTTAAATGCCATAATCGGGACCGTCTCAAATTAACAACAATACCAGTACCTGGTTTGCGCAAGGCGAAGGATTATTTTTATGAAGCTTAAGAACACACTCCTGGCGTCCGCACTTTTTTCTGCGACCGCCCTGTCTGCGAATGCCGCGACAGAGTTAACGCCGGAGCAAGCGGCAGCGTTAAAACCTTTTGACCATACGGTCATTGTGGGTCGTTACAACTCAATTGGTGACGCCGTCAACGCCGCATCAAAAGCCGCCGATAAAAACGGAGCGGCTTCGTTTTATGTTGTTGACCAGTCTGATTACGGGAACAGCGGCAACCAGCGCGTCACCGTCGCATTGTATAAAGATAATGCGCCAAAAGCGGATGAAGATAAAAATCGGGTGATTAACGGCATTGTGGAACTGCCAAAAGATCAGGCGATTGCGCTTGAGCCGTACGACACGGTGACCGTTCAGGGCTTCTACCGCAGCCAACCGGAAGTCAATGACGCCATCACCAAGGCGGCGAAAGCAAAAGACGCTTACGCGTTCTATATTGTGCGTCAGGTGGATACCAACCAGGGTGGCAACCAGCGCATTACCGCTTTCATCTATAAAGCCGATGCGAAAAAACGCGTCCTGCAGAGCCCGGATGCGATCCCGGCGGATTCCGATGCGGGTCGCGCAGCCCTGGCCGCCGGCGGCGAGGCGGCGAAGAAAGTGGAAATTCCAGGCGTCGCCACGACCGCAACGCCAAGCTCAGAAGTGGGTCGCTTCTTCGAAACCCAGTCCACCAAAGGGGGTCGTTACTCGGTTACCCTGCCGGACGGGACCAAAATCGAAGAGCTGAACAAAGCGACGGCCGCGCAGATGGTGCCGTTTGACAGCATCAAGTTCACCGGTAACTACGGCAACATGACGGAAGTCTCCTATCAGGTTGCGAAACGTGCGGCGAAGAAAGGGGCGAAGTATTACCACATTACCCGCCAGTGGCAGGAGCGCGGTAACAACGTCACCATCAGCGCCGATCTGTACAAATAAGCCATCACGCTTTCTCAGGGCGGCGCTATGCCGCCTTTTTTGTAACTTTTGTTTGAATTTATGCGTCACCGCATTGCATGCCTTCCCGACTCTCCGTAAAATCCCGCGCCTTAGTGTGATCCACCATTTTTATGCGCCTTAGCGAAATAATTATTCTGGATTTGGACCTTTCATAACAGGAAGCCAATGGAAAAGAAACTTGGCCTGAGTGCTTTGACTGCACTCGTTTTAAGCTCAATGCTGGGTGCGGGCGTATTCAGTTTGCCGCAAAATATGGCGGCCGTGGCAAGCCCCGCGGCGCTGCTGATCGGCTGGGGGATTACCGGGGCCGGTATTTTACTGCTGGCGTTCGCCATGCTGCTGCTGACCCGTATTCGTCCGGACCTCGATGGCGGCATTTTTACCTACGCGCGCGAAGGGTTTGGCGAGCTGATCGGTTTCTGCTCTGCCTGGGGCTACTGGCTGTGCGCGGTCATTGCCAACGTCTCCTATCTGGTTATCGTCTTCTCCGCGCTCAGCTTCTTTACCGATACCCCGGCGCTGCGCCTGTTCGGCGACGGCAATACCTGGCAGTCGATTATCGGAGCTTCCGTCCTGCTGTGGGTCGTTCACTGGCTGGTGTTACGCGGCGTACAGACCGCAGCCGGCATCAATCTGGTGGCTACGCTGGCAAAACTGGTTCCGCTCGGCCTGTTTATCGTGCTGGCGTTTCTCGCCTTCCGTCTCGATGTCTTTAAGCTTGATTTCACCGGTGTTGCGCTGGGCGTGCCGGTCTGGGAACAGGTTAAAAACACGATGCTCATCACCCTGTGGGTATTCATTGGCGTGGAAGGCGCCGTGGTGGTCTCTGCGCGCGCGCGTAACAAGCGCGATGTCGGCCGCGCGACGCTGCTGGCCGTACTGGCGGCGCTGGGCGTCTATCTGCTGGTCACGCTGCTCTCGCTCGGGGTGGTCGCACGCCCTGAGCTGGCCGAAATGCGTAACCCGTCCATGGCCGGCCTGATGGTAAAAATGCTGGGCTCATGGGGGGATGTGGTGATCGCCGCAGGGCTGATTGTCTCCGTGTGCGGCGCTTACCTGAGCTGGACCATTATGGCGGCTGAAGTGCCTTTCCTCGCCGCCACGCATAAGGCGTTCCCGCGCCTGTTTGCCCGGCAGAATAAAAATAGTGCGCCGTCGGCATCTCTCTGGCTGACCAACATCAGCGTGCAGGTGTGTCTGGTGCTGATCTGGCTCACAGGTTCGGACTATAACACCCTGCTCACCATCGCCTCAGAGATGATTCTGGTACCCTATCTTCTGGTGGGCGCATATCTGTTAAAAATCGCCACCCGTCCCGGACACTATGCTGTCGGCGTCGGTGCCTGTATTTATGGCCTGTGGCTGTTGTATGCTTCCGGTCCTGTGCACCTGCTGCTGTCGGTCGTGCTGTATGCACCGGGTCTGCTGGTGTTTCTTTACGCCCGCAGAACGCATCAGCTGGAAAACGCGCTCAAACGCCGCGAGATGGCGTTAATTGGCGTTCTGCTGGTAGCCGCTGTACCGGCAACGTGGATGTTAATGGGTTAGCAACGCCTTTCCCATTGTTTAACTGAAAAAGGAGAATACGATGGGAAACGCAGCGCAACGCCCCATTTTAATCACCGGCGGAGGCCGTCGTATCGGCCTCGCCCTCGCCCATCATTTTCTCAATCTTCGCCAGCCTGTGATCGTCAGCTATCGCACGGAATATCCCTCGATTGAGGGGCTGCGCAAGGCCGGTGCGCTCTGCATTCAGGCCGATTTTTCCAGCGATGAGGGCATTCTGGCGTTTGCCGAAAAGGTAACGTCCACCACCGACGGTCTGCGGGCCATCATTCATAACGCCAGCGCCTGGCAGGCGGAAAAAGCTGACACGCCGCTCAGCAAGACGCTCTCTGCCATGCTGCAGATCCACGTCAACGCCCCCTACCTGCTCAATCACGCGCTGCAGGCGCTGCTGCGCGGGCACGGGCATGCCGCTGGCGACATTATCCACTTTACCGATTATGTGGTAGAGCGCGGCAGCGACAAACATATTGCCTACGCGGCGAGCAAAGCCGCGCTGGACAATATGACCCGTTCATTTGCGCGCAAGCTGGCGCCGGAGGTGAAGGTTAATGCCATCGCCCCTGCGCTGATCCTGTTTAACGAGGGCGATGACGCGGAGTACCGCCAGCAGGCGCTGAACAAGTCGCTGATGAAAATCGCGCCTGGAGAGAAAGAGGTGATCGATCTTATCGACTACCTGCTGACCAGCTGCTACGTCACAGGCAGAACCTTCGCCGTGGACGGCGGCCGTCCGCTGCGTTAGTGGAAACGGCTCCAGAAAAAGATCACTACCCAGGCGCTGAGCCCCCAGCACAGGACAGCGCCCGCCAGCGCCAGAGGCAAGCGCAGAAACCCGGTGAAATACCACAGCGAGAGCAGATAGAGAAAATAGGGAATGATGGACCACATCCCAAACACGATGGTGGTTCGCAGGGCGTCGATACCGCGCTCGGAGGCCACAATATAGTGCGCGATCAGGGCAAAAGTCGGAAACAGCGGGATCAGACCGGCGATATAGTAATTTTTTGTCTTTGCCAGAATACCAATCAATAACACCACCAGTGCGCCCAGCGCAGCCTTGATCACCAGCCCCATAATTTTTCCATAACAATCAAGTAACAATGACGAACAGGATAGCGGAAGTCGACCTGATTTTAAAAGAGTAATGGAAGGTTGAGGTTGCGCGGTGTATGTTGGCTTTTTTCGCGATAACAGACGCTGTATGAATAAGATTGTATATGTAGAGGATGAACCCGAAGTCGGGCAGTTGATTGCTGCGTATCTGGGTAAACATGATATGGACGTCATTGTCGAACCTCGTGGCGATCGCGCCGAAGAGGTCGTTTTGCGCGAAAACCCGGAGCTGGTTCTGCTGGATATCATGCTGCCTGGGAAAGATGGCATGACCTTATGCCGTGATTTGCGCGCCCGCTGGGAGGGGCCTATCGTGCTGCTGACCTCGCTGGACAGTGACATGAACCATATTCTGTCGCTGGAGATGGGCGCCAATGACTACATTCTTAAAACCACGCCGCCTGCCGTCCTGCTGGCGCGATTGCGTCTTCACCTGCGCCAGCGCGCCAGCATTGAACGCGAAGCGCCTGCGCCGTCGCTCATGCCGCATAAAGCGATGCGCTTTGGCACCTTATCCATTGATCCCGTCAACCGCCAGGTACTGCTCTCCGGTGAGGCCATCGCGCTCTCAACCGCCGACTTTGATCTGCTGTGGGAGCTGGCAACCCACGCCGGTCAAATCATGGACCGCGATGCCCTGCTGAAAAACCTGCGCGGAGTCAGCTACGATGGAATGGATCGCAGCGTTGACGTGGCCATATCGCGATTGCGCAAAAAGCTGCTGGATAATGCCACCGAGCCCTACCGCATTAAAACCGTACGCAATAAGGGTTACCTTTTCGCTCCGCACGCCTGGGAAACCTGATCGCGTCAACATCCAGGCCTGTTGATAAAAAAGCTGTTGCTCCCAATCCTGGGTGACGGGGTCAACAGCCACGACAAACCACGGCGAAAAACGCCAGCGGTGCCGGAAGAGAGGTTAAAAAATCAGAACAGGTAGATGTTCGCCGCTACCGGTCCACCCGGACCATAAATGCGACAAAACTCCACGCGAAGACCCGGAAGAAGCAATTCTGAGGTGCCAGTATTCAGCGCTGATATGTGAAGAAGAACGTCCTGTCGACCATCGGATGGGATGATGAAACCTTTACCGCTAAGAATGTCAAAACTTTTGACAATTCCCGTCATTTTACGAGACAAATAAATTCCTTTTGTTGAAAAATCGCATCAACTATACGCTCATATAATTTTTTAGCTAACTTTAAATCATATTTCTCACTCAGGCATCCGGACGGCTAAAATAAAATTTGCTAAATATTACTCACCGTGCCTTAATGGATCCGGTGGTTCGAAACATAAACGAACGTAAAATTATGACTGA
>JAFACP010000408.1 GCA_023425455.1 Pseudomonadota bacterium
CACCCAGGACTCCTCAATGGAGACGGCGTCTTCATCAACATAGCGGATACGCTTTAGCAGAAAGACGTCACTTTCCGGCGCAACCGACAGCTGGCTGGCAACCTCTTCGGGGCATTTCACGACCCGTTTATTGACCCACAGGGTATTGGGTTTTTTCCCCCGCAACACCACCTGCTGAGAAAACCCGCGCGCCTCTTTCAGCGAGTATTCAAAGATGTTGTTGATTTGCGTGCCGTAACCGCGGGCGCGCGTCACCACCCCCTCCTCCTCCAGCGCCTGCATCGCTTTACGCACCGTAATGCGTGACACCCCGGTCAGCTGGCTGAGATCGCGCTCGCCCGGCAGAATATTTCCGTGCGCCAGTACGCCGCTGCGCACCGCATTTTTTACCGTCTCGGCAAATTTAAGGTACAGCGGGGTGTTGTCCGGGGCGGCAATCCGTTCATTCAGTTGGGCGATTAACCGGGTATGCGCTTGTTCCATCTCTGTTTTTCTCAGGCAGGGAGTTTGCTGCCAGTATACCCTAAATCATGCCAATTGCAGGCAGGCGGCACCGGAGTGGTTCCCCGGTCACGGACATCAGCACCTGACCGGGGTGAACGCCGGCCGCCCGCGCAGCAGCAACCTGAAGTATGGGCCGGAGCCGGCGGCTTACCACCATGCGTGGAAATGGTGTACCGGCCCAATACCGTGCCCCACTTCCAGCGTGTCGGCTTTCGCCAGCGCCGCAGAGAGCCAGCGTTTGGCTTCCTGTACCGTCTCAGACCAGCCCGCATGCCGCGGACGCAGCGCCGCCAGTGCGGCTGAGAGCGTACAGCCCGTGCCGTGGGTATTTTTGGTCGGCACGCGCGGAGCGGTAAAGCGCTGTTCGCCGTCGCGGGTAAAAAGCCAGTCCGGGCTCTGCGCATCCTCCAGATGGCCGCCCTTCATCAGCACCGCACCGCAGCCCATCGCCAGCAGTGCTCGACCCTGCGCTCTCATTTCACCTTCCGTTTGCGCGTGCGGAGCATCCAGCAGCGCGGCGGCTTCCGGCAGATTGGGGGTAATAATCGCCACCTGCGGCAGTAATTTTTTGCGCAGCGTCTCAACGGCGGAGGCGGACAGCAGCGGATCGCCGCTTTTGGCCAGCATCACGGTATCCAGCACCACGTTGCGGATCTGGTAGCGGTGCAGCTGCTCCGCCACCGCCTCAACGATGTCGGTTTCAGCCAGCATGCCGATTTTGGTCGCATCAATGCGCACATCGCTGAAGACCGAATCCAGCTGTGCGGCGACAAAGTCCGGCGCGATACGGTAGACCGACTGGACGCCGCGCGTGTTTTGCGCCACCAGCGCGGTGATCGCCGAACAGCCATACGCCCCCAGCGCGGAGAAGGTTTTCAGATCGGCCTGAATTCCCGCCCCACCGCTTGGATCGGTCCCGGCAATGGTGAGTGCGTTGATCCGTTTCATACCGTCTCCTCCAGGCGATACAGCGCATCCAGAAACGCGCCAACAAAGCTGCCAGGCCCCCGGGAGCCCGCCGCGGCTGCCGTCCCGGCGCGTTTCATCCATCCGCAGGCCGCCGCGACGTTGTCCAGCCTGTCGCCCGTCAGCGAGCAGCTGGCCGCCACAACAGCGGAAAGCGCGCATCCCGTCCCGACGACGCGGGTCATTATCGGGTCGCCGCCCGTCACCTCCCGCGTGCGTAGCCCGTCGGTGATGTAATCCACCTCGCCCGTCACGACCACAATGGCACCGGTCTGACGCGCCAGTGCCTGTGCGGCAGGCAACGCGCGGGCGGGCGCGTCAGTGGTATCCACGCCGCGCCCGCCCGTGCTCATACCGGCAAGCGCCAGAATTTCCGAGGCGTTAGCGCGAATGGCGGCAGGTTTCAGGGAGAGAAGTTGCTGGCAAAAACGGGTGCGGAGCGCCAGCGCGCCGACCGCGACCGGATCCAGCGTCCAGGGCTTACCTGCCGCCACCGCGGCCTCAATAGCCCGATGCATCGACCGGGCGCGCGACGCGGTCAGCGTGCCGACATTAATCAGCAGCGCATCGGCAAGCGCGGCAAACTGCTCCGCCTCTTCAGCGTCAATCACCATCGCCGGGGAAGCGCCCAGCGCCAGCAGAACATTCGCCGTAAAGGTCTGAACCACGTCGTTGGTCATACAGTGGGTAAGCGGGGAGTGGCGACGAAACTGATGTAAAACGTCTATATCGGGCAGGTCAGGCTGCATGGTATCGCTCCTGCCTTGCGTGAAGAAGCGATGACCGGGAAGGCATCTGACTTCCCTACGCTGGCATTATCCAGATCAGGTAATACGGGTATTTCTCAGCCTTCACAAAGAAGGGCACCCCGAGTCATTGGGTAAGCATTAACTTACGTTGCGCCAGATTAGGGGAAGTATAGGGTGGATGCAAGCCTGGCCGGCGGGTTTTCACGCTGTCAGGGTGTGTTTGATCTTTTCTCCCTCTTTGTGATTTCTTCGGAATTAAGTTTCACTTAAGTTCCGTGATTATTGTGTATCCGAATTTTGTTTGTAAAATGACCGCCAGGATATATCCATAACAACAGGATGGATTATGGCGACAGGTTTTTATCTCCGGATAGGAGATCGGACCACCTGCGGCGGCAAAATACTAACTGGCGACCCAACGCTTACGTGGTACGACGCAGACGCTGCTCGCGAAGGAGACTATGTATCCTGCGGCAAAAATCCGGGCGTTTCATACAGGATCATTGGTGGTACAGAGAGTTTTATTGATGACACACAGAAACTGGCGGGGACGCTGGACAGCGTAAGCCCCTGCCCCTGTAAAGCCAGGTTCATTCCTTCGATACCGGACTGTTACGAAAAAGAAATTTCTTCTTCAACACGCAAAAACTTATCGGCAGCAATAATACCCACCTCACTGATGACAAACGCATGTTCAGATCCAGAGCCAGAACAACACGCTCAGACAGCGAAGAAGAAAACAGGCACAGACGCTGGTTTTGCCGTTCTCCCCTATGGCGGTACTACTGAAGCCTGGCAGCGTCTGCTCTTCACTGAAAATCCACCAGCAGGTGCCAGGGAGCTATTCGCTACGCTAAACGGTGCAGACAAAAGCTATAAAGCCGGTTCTATTATGCTGCTGGTTGATCCTGATAAGCAGGATGACGATCAGATTGCCCATATGAAAGCAGCAAAACAGCGCATTGATACAGCGCTGGAACCGCTAACGCATGAGGAAGCTAACTTCTTGCACAATCACTATGCAACCATCGCCAACTTTAGCAGTATTGCGGACAAAGGAATTGGCCTTGCTGCGGAATCTGTTGGAAAGTATTTTGAGAATATAGAAAAAATTCTGAAGGAAATTCAGGAAACTTACAAGAATACTTACATGACAAGAGGAGCTTTGATTGGTGAACAGTTCCATGTAAGACGTGCTCAATTATTTAAGGAGCTTGAACGTGTACTTAAAGTCGGATTCCTTAATAAAGGTATGAAACTCAATGAGTATAACAAATTAAAAAGTGCACTTGGTTTATCAACTAAATCGATCACTCGCAAATGGAATGAAACAGGCATTAGCGATATTGATGGTTATGCAACACACTTAGAACGAGCTGCAAAATATGTAGAAGCTATGCGGTATGTTGGTTATGTAGGTATCGGCTTTAGTGCCCTTCATTCCATTAATGAAATAAATGAGGCTTGTTCTGTTGGTCGTGAAGAGGAGTGTACGAAAAAGAAATATATCGAAGTTGGTAGCTTTGCCGGAGGGCTTGCTGGTAGCTATGCTGGCGGTTCTATTGGCATAGGAGTATGTTCCGTAGTCTTAGGGGTATTAACCGTAGAAGCTGCTGGGGCTGGTGCATTAGCTTGTGGCGTAATTCTTGGCGCCGGTGGTGGTTATGCAGGTGGGGAATATTTATCTGATAAAGGTGAAGAGTATGGTGAACTCATTTATAATGTAGTAGGTAATTAATGAAAATTGCAGCTACTATAATATTTATATTATTTGTCATATCGACACTTATTGCGTGTGCATATTCGCTTATAAAGAACAAACAACATCTGTTGCTGTGTGATTTTTTTAAAGAAAGATTCGGTTATGTACCGGCAGGGATAGTTCTTGCACAAGCCGGTGGGATATTTTTAGCCTTTCAGAAAGATTTTTATTTCATCTTCCCTCTTGTATTCAAAAAGGGAAGTTTTCCTGTCAGGAATATGGATTCTGATCATTATGATTTCATCAAAGGTTTACCTAATGAAAAGGTATCATGGCTAAAGATTAAGTTCACTTTGTTTCTGATAATGGTTGTTTTATTTTTTATAACTATAATAACATCTTACCTGGTCATCTAAACATAGTTTATAAAGCCGCGAAGCGGCTTTTTTAATGCTCAATTCATCCTCGATGAAAGCACAGTCCCTAATGTAAGCATCCCTGCAATCCGCACCATTGACCTTTAGAGATCTTGATCTGCCTTGTTGCATTTTCGGTTTTCCCCTTCCTCGCTTCAGC
>JAFACP010000426.1 GCA_023425455.1 Pseudomonadota bacterium
GTGGAGGGAACCTCGCGTAAAAGCATTATGGAGCTCTCCGGTCGTACGGAAAACAACCGCGTCGTAAACTTCGAAGGCTCGCCGGATATGGTTGGCAAGTTCGTTGACGTGGAGATTGTCGAGGTACTGACAAACTCGCTGCGTGGGACGCTTATTCGTACCGAAGATGAAATGGGTCTGCGCGTCGTTGAGTCGCCGGAATCGGTCATTTCCCGCACCCGAAGAGAAAATGACTCAGGTGTTGGGATCTACCAGCCGTAATACATGCTGGCCCGCCTCACCGGCGGGCCTTGTAATTCCTCTCTTCATCCCCCATATCTGCTGCAATGCTTGCGCCTTTATTCTGTGGCGTAAATAATTTCGTTATGACGACTCGTCTGTGGCCGGAAACGCAATGTGCCGTCCGGCATGACACATATTAAGAGGAACAGTTTGAACATAGACACGCGTGAAATCACCCTGGAGCCAGCAGACAACGCTCGCCTGCTGAGCCTGTGCGGGCCGTTTGATGACAACATCAAACAACTGGAGCGACGTCTGGGCATCGAAATCAATCGTCGCGATAATCACTTCAAACTCACCGGACGCGAAATCTGCGTTAACGCCGCCGCCGATATCTTACGCAGTCTGTATGTCGACACCGCCCCAATGCGTGGCGAAACGCAGGATATCGAGCCGGAACAGATCCATCTCGCGATCAAAGAAGCGCGGGTGCTGGAGCAGAGCGCGGAAAGCGTGCCTGACTACGGTAAAGCTATCAATATCAAAACCAAACGCGGGGTGATCAAACCGCGTACGCCAAACCAGGCGCAGTACATCGCCAATATTCTCGATCACGACATCACCTTCGGCGTGGGCCCGGCGGGGACAGGGAAAACCTATCTGGCGGTTGCGGCTGCAGTCGATGCGCTGGAGCGCCAGGAGATTCGCCGTATTCTGCTGACCCGTCCGGCGGTTGAGGCTGGCGAAAAACTCGGCTTCCTGCCCGGCGATTTAAGCCAGAAAGTGGACCCTTATTTACGTCCGCTGTACGACGCGCTGTTTGAAATGCTTGGCTTTGAGAAAGTTGAAAAACTGATTGAACGTAACGTGATTGAGGTCGCCCCGCTGGCCTACATGCGCGGTCGTACCCTCAATGATGCGTTCATAATTCTTGATGAAAGCCAGAACACCACCATCGAGCAGATGAAGATGTTCCTGACGCGTATCGGGTTTAATTCAAAAGCGGTCATCACCGGCGATGTCACGCAGATTGACCTGCCGCGTAATACCAAATCCGGCCTGCGCCACGCGATTGAAGTGCTGGCGGAGGTAGATGAAATCAGCTTCAACTTCTTCCACAGCGAAGACGTGGTACGTCACCCGGTGGTTGCGCGGATCGTCAATGCGTACGAAGCCTGGGAAGAGGCAGAACAGAAGCGTAAGGCCGAACTGGCCGCAGAACGTAAGCGCGAAGCGCAGGAGCAAGAGCAGAAATGAGTCAGGTGATCCTCGATTTACAGCTGGCCTGTGAAGACACTTCCGCTTTACCAGAAGAGGCGCAGTTTCAGACGTGGCTGGATGCCGTTATTCCGCAATTCCAGGCAGAATCCGAAGTCACCATCCGCCTGGTTGATGAAGCGGAAAGCCACGAGCTTAACCTGACCTATCGGGGAAAAGATAAGCCGACTAACGTGCTCTCTTTTCCGTTCGAGGCACCACCGGGCATCGAGATGCCGCTGCTGGGCGATCTGATCATCTGCCGTCAGGTGGTTGAACAGGAAGCAAAAGAGCAGCAGAAGCCGCTCGACGCCCACTGGGCGCATATGGTTGTCCACGGCAGCCTGCATTTGCTGGGTTACGACCATATCGAAGATGAAGAAGCGGAAGAGATGGAGTCCCTTGAGACAGAGATAATGCTTGCTCTGGGCTATGAGGATCCGTACATTGCCGAGAAAGAATAGTCAGTCAATGGACCGACTAACATGCCGCCGCGTAAGGATATCGCGGCGGCCAACGTTGAATTAACAAGAGAACCCTTAACAAACGCCATGAGCGACGACAATTCACACAGTAGCGACACGACAAACAGTAAAAAGGGATTCTTCTCCCTCATTCTGAGCCAGCTTTTCCACGGTGAACCGAAAAACCGTGATGAACTGCTGGAGCTTATCCGTGATTCCGGGCAAAACGACCTTATCGACGAAGATACGCGAGAAATGCTCGAAGGGGTAATGGATATCGCCGACCAGCGTGTACGCGATATCATGATCCCCCGCTCGCAGATGATCACCCTGAAACGTAACCAGACCCTCGATGAGTGCCTCGACGTCATCATCGAATCCGCGCACTCGCGTTTCCCGGTCATCAGCGAAGATAAAGATCACATCGAAGGGATTCTGATGGCGAAAGATCTGCTGCCGTTTATGCGCAGCGATGCAGAAGCCTTTAGCATGGAAAAAGTGTTACGCCAGGCCGTGGTTGTACCGGAAAGTAAACGTGTGGATCGGATGCTGAAAGAGTTTCGCTCGCAGCGCTACCACATGGCGATTGTTATCGATGAGTTTGGCGGTGTTTCAGGCCTGGTGACCATCGAAGATATCCTTGAGCTGATCGTCGGTGAAATTGAAGACGAGTATGACGAAGAAGAGGATATCGACTTCCGTCAGCTCAGTCGTCATACCTGGACCGTGCGTGCCCTGGCCTCTATCGAGGATTTCAACGACGCCTTTGGCACGCACTTCAGCGACGAAGAGGTGGATACCATTGGCGGTCTGGTGATGCAGGCCTTTGGTCATCTTCCGGCGCGCGGTGAAACCGTTGACATCGACGGTTACCAATTCAAGGTCGCCATGGCCGACAGCCGACGTATCATTCAGGTTCACGTCAGAATGCCGGACGACTCACCGGTGCCAAAACGGGAAGATTAATGTAAATGGCATTTGCCTCGCTACCTGAACGCCAGCGCGTCCGTCTGCTGCTGGCGCTGTTGTTCGGAGCCAGCGGTACGCTGGCTTTTTCCCCTTATGATATCTGGCCTGCTGCGATCCTCTCCCTGATGGGGCTACAGGGGTTAACCCTGAATCGCCGTCCGGTTCAGGCTGCCGCCATTGGCTATTTCTGGGGGCTGGGCTTGTTTGGTTCCGGCATCAACTGGGTGTACGTCAGTATCGCGCAGTTTGGCGGAATGCCGGGTCCGGTGAACGTCTTCCTGGTGGTGCTGCTCGCCGCCTATCTCTCGCTCTATACCGGTCTTTTTGCCGGAATACTCTCCCGACTGTGGCCAAAAACGCACTGGCTGCGCCTTGCCGTTGCCGCACCGGTGGTCTGGCAGATCACCGAATTCCTGCGCGGCTGGGTGCTGACCGGCTTCCCGTGGCTGCAGTTTGGTTACAGCCAGATTGACGGCCCGCTGAAAGGGCTGGCACCCGTGATGGGCGTTGAGGCGATTAACTTCCTGCTGATGATGGTCAGCGGCCTGCTGGTACTGGCGCTGGTCACGCGCAACTGGAAACCGCTGGTTACGGCGCTGGTACTGTTTGCCCTACCCTTCCCACTGCGTTATATCCAGTGGTTCACCCTGGAGCCAGAGCGCGCAACCCAGGTTTCTATGGTGCAGGGTAATATTCCCCAGTCGTTGAAGTGGGATGAAAATCAGCTGATTAACACGCTGAAAATCTATGCCAATGCCACCGAAGCCGTGATGGGCAAATCGCAGTTAATTATCTGGCCGGAGTCGGCGATCCCCGATCTGGAGATCAACCAGCAGCCTTTCCTGACCATGATGAACGACCTGCTGCTC
Source organism: Pseudomonadota bacterium (assembly GCA_023425455.1). Lineage (GTDB taxonomy): Bacteria > Pseudomonadota > Gammaproteobacteria > Enterobacterales > Enterobacteriaceae > Enterobacter. The sequence continues at coordinate 3,782 of JAFACP010000426.1, forward strand.
GCCCGGGGCAGCACGCTGATCACCGGGGTCGTCGATGCGCGTCTGAATGCGCAAAACCGTTATGATACGTATAACACCATCATTACGCTGGGTAAGGGCAGTGAATACAGCTACCACTCCACTGACCGCTACAACAAGAATCACCTGGTACCGTTTGGCGAGTTTGTTCCGCTGGAGTCAATTCTGCGCCCGCTGGCACCATTCTTTGACCTGCCGATGTCCTCATTCAGCCGTGGCCCATACGTCCAGCCGCAGCTGCATGCGCACGGGTTTGCCCTGACGGCGGCAATTTGTTACGAGATAATCCTTGGCGAGCAGGTGCGGGATAACTTCCGTCCGGATACCGATTTCCTGCTGACCATTTCCAATGACGCCTGGTTTGGTAAATCAATTGGTCCGTGGCAACACTTCCAGATGGCGCGTATGCGCTCGCTGGAGCTGGCACGTCCGCTATTGCGTAGCACCAATAACGGCATTACTGCCGTGATTGGCCCACAGGGTGACATTCAGGCCATGATCCCGCAATTCACCCGCGAGGTGCTGACGACCACGGTCACGCCAGCCACCGGTCTGACGCCTTATGCCCGTATCGGCAACTGGCCGCTGTGGATCCTGACCGCGCTGTTTGGTTTCGCCGCCGTACTGATGAGCCTGCGCCAGCGTCGCAGCTAGTCACATCCTCTTCTGCCCCGGCGGAGCATTATCCGCCGGGTCTTACTCCATACGCGCCAACGTCCTGGCATTATCTGCTAAATCACATTTCTGGCACGCCTGTTGCTTTGTTTATTCACGCAAACGCAGTTTAGCGTAATGTGCAACCGGGTCGCACCAGCGCGGCTCAGGGGTGGCACCATTTCGGTGCAACAAGAGATTTCTGCTCCTGCATGGTGCGGCGCACTTCGCAAAAATAAACAATAACGCAGCAAAATCTTTACATTAAGCCAGACTAAATGTTAACAAGCTTGCATAACACTGCACTCGCATAGCGCGAGATATAACAACATCACAATGGGTATCAATGCGTCACTGGCGCTGATAAGAAAGGAGTTGGGTATGCAATTACGTAAACTGGCCACAGCAATGCTGATTATGGGGATGTCCGCAGGCGTCGTCCACGCTGAAGACGCTCCGGCTGCCGGGAGCACTCTCGACAAGATTGCCAAAAACGGCGTGATCGTGGTCGGCCACCGTGAATCTTCAGTCCCGTTCTCTTACTACGACAACACGCAAAAAGTCGTGGGCTATTCGCAGGACTACTCCAATGCAATCATTGAGGCTGTTAAGAAAAAGCTGAACAAACCTGACCTGCAGGTCAAGCTGATTCCAATCACCTCGCAAAACCGTATTCCGCTGCTGCAGAACGGCACGTTTGATTTTGAATGTGGCTCCACCACCAACAACCTTGAACGTCAGAAACAGGCGGCTTTCTCAGACACTATCTTCATTGTCGGTACGCGTCTGCTGGCTAAAAAAGGCGGCGATGTCAAAGATTTTGCTGACCTGAAAGGTAAAGCCGTCGTCGTTACCTCCGGTACTACCTCAGAAGTGCTGCTGCACAAACTGAACGACGAGAAGAAAATGGATATGCGCATCATCAGCGCGAAAGATCATGGCGACTCCTTCCGTACTCTGGAAAGCGGCCGTGCCGTGGCGTTCATGATGGACGATGCGCTGCTGGCCGGTGAGCGCGCGAAAGCGAAGAAACCGGATAACTGGGAGATCGTGGGCACGCCGCAGTCGAAAGAAGCTTACGGCTGTATGCTGCGTAAAGACGATCCGCAGTTCAAAAAGCTGATCGACGATACCATCGCGCAGGCACAGACCTCAGGCGAAGCGGAAAAATGGTTCGACAAGTGGTTTAAGAACCCTATTCCACCAAAAAATCTCAACATGAACTTTGAACTGTCTGACGACATGAAAGCACTGTTCAAATCACCAAACGACAAGGCTCTTAACTAACTTAACTAATTAGAACAACAGGGGCGGGATCTCCTGCCCTCTCGATTGTCGGGAAGCATGGACAGACTATACGTTGAGTGGTCGTTCCCCACTCAGCGCGAAAAATGAGCTTCTCACCAATCTTCGAGGGTAGCGCTGCTACCCTTTTTTTTCTGGAGTTTATTATGTCAATCGACTGGAACTGGGGCATTTTTCTGCAACAAGCCCCGTTCGGCAACACCACCTATCTTGGCTGGCTGTGGAGCGGTTTTCAGGTCACTGTTGCGCTCTCGATAACGGCCTGGATCCTTGCGTTTCTTGTCGGCTCGTTGTTCGGTATTTTGCGTACCGTGCCTAACCGTTTTCTTTCAACGCTGGGTACGCTCTATGTGGAACTGTTCCGAAACGTTCCGCTGATCGTACAGTTCTTCACCTGGTATCTGGTTATCCCGGAACTGCTACCGGAAAATATCGGTATGTGGTTCAAAGCGGAACTGGATCCCAACGTGCAATTCTTTGTCTCCTCCATGCTCTGTCTGGGGCTTTTTACCGCTGCACGTGTCTGTGAGCAGGTGCGCGCGGCCATCCAGTCTCTGCCTCGCGGGCAAAAGAATGCCGGTCTGGCGATGGGGCTGACGCTGCCGCAAACGTATCGTTACGTCTTGCTGCCAAACGCCTACCGCGTCATCGTTCCGCCAATGACCTCAGAGATGATGAACCTGGTGAAAAACTCCGCCATCGCCTCCACCATCGGTCTGGTCGATATGGCGGCGCAGGCGGGCAAACTGCTGGATTATTCCGCCCATGCGTGGGAGTCGTTTACGGCTATCACGCTCGCGTATGTTCTGATTAATGCTGTCATCATGCTGGTGATGAACCTGGTTGAACGTAAAATTCGCCTGCCGGGCAATATGGGGGGCAAATAATGTACGAGTTTGACTGGAGTTCTGTCATTCCAACGATGCCTTACCTGCTTGATGGCCTGGTGATCACCTTAAAGATCACCATCACCGCCATCATCATTGGTATCGTCTGGGGCACACTGCTGGCGGTCATGCGTCTGTCGAGCTTTAAACCGCTCGCCTGGTTTGCCACCGCCTATGTTAACGTCTTCCGCTCCATTCCACTGGTGATGGTGCTGCTGTGGTTTTACCTGATTGTCCCCGGCTTTCTGCAAAACGTGCTGGGACTCTCACCCAAAACCGATATTCGCCTGATCTCGGCGATGGTGGCGTTCTCAATGTTTGAGGCTGCCTACTATTCAGAGATTATTCGTGCCGGTATTCAGAGTATCTCCCGCGGACAATCCAGCGCGGCGCTGGCCCTCGGGATGACCCACTGGCAGTCAATGAAGCTCATCATTCTGCCCCAGGCGTTTCGCGCCATGGTTCCACTCCTGCTCACCCAGGGGATCGTCCTGTTCCAGGATACCTCGCTGGTTTATGTGCTGAGCCTGGCAGACTTCTTCCGTACCGCCTCCACCATCGGCGAGCGCGATGGTACGCAAGTTGAAATGATCCTCTTTGCCGGTGCGGTCTATTTTGCAATTAGTTTAAGCGCGTCGCTGTTGGTCAGCTGGCTGAAGAAAAGGACTGTGTAATGATTACCCTGAAAAATGTTTCTAAATGGTATGGGCACTTTCAGGTGCTGACCGACTGCTCTACCGAAGTTAAAAAAGGCGAAGTTGTAGTGGTATGCGGGCCTTCCGGTTCGGGTAAATCCACGCTTATCAAAACGGTCAACGGTCTTGAGCCCGTACAGCAAGGTGAAATTGTCGTGAACGGCACCCGGGTAAACGACAAGAAGACTAACCTCGCCAAACTGCGCTCACATGTCGGGATGGTGTTCCAGCATTTCGAACTGTTCCCGCATTTGTCGATTATCGAGAACCTGACGCTGGCGCAGGTCAAAGTGCTTAAGCGTGATAAAAAACTCGCGCGGGAAAAAGGGCTGAAATTACTGGAACGTGTCGGGTTGTCCGCGCATGCCAATAAATTCCCGGCGCAGCTTTCCGGTGGTCAACAGCAGCGTGTGGCGATCGCGCGGGCGCTGTGTATGGATCCTGTCGCGATGCTGTTCGATGAACCCACCTCTGCGCTCGATCCAGAAATGATCAACGAAGTGCTGGACGTCATGGTGGAGCTGGCGCATGAAGGGATGACCATGATGGTGGTCACCCACGAAATGGGCTTCGCCCGTAAAGTGGCAAACCGCGTGATCTTTATGGACGAAGGGAAAATTGTCGAAGATTCGGCAAAAGAAGAGTTCTTCGCCAACCCGAAATCTGAACGCGCAAAAGATTTCCTCGCCAAAATTCTGCATTAATCTTCCTGGTGCGCAATCTTCGGATTGCGCACTCTCTCACGTTTTACGTTTCTTTTTCTCGCTGACCTCTCATTGCAGCGTTAACCTTGTCACAAAATAACGCCAGGAATGGAGCCCGCTATGGCACAGCCCATCATTCTCGATTGTGACCCGGGTCATGACGACGCAATTGCGCTCGTCCTCGCCCTCGCCTCCCCCGAAGTGGAAGTAAAGGCCGTCACCTCCTCTGCCGGAAACCAGACGCCGGAGAAAACCCTACGTAATGTGTTGCGCATGCTGACGCTGCTCAATCGCCCGGATATCCCTGTCGCGGGCGGCGCAACCAAACCGCTGATGCGTGAGCTGATCATTGCTGACAATGTTCATGGTGAAAGCGGACTTGATGGCCCGGCACTCCCGGAGCCGGCTTTTGCCGCACAGCGCTGCAGCGCTGTGGAGCTGATGGCGAAGGTGCTTCGCGACGCTCCCGAGCCTGTTACCCTGGTGGCGACAGGCCCGCAAACCAATATCGCGCTACTGCTGAGCGGCCATCCGGAGCTGCACGCTAAAATCGCGCGCATTGTGATCATGGGCGGCGCGATGGGCACCGGAAACTGGACGCCAGCGGCGGAATTTAACATCTATGTTGACCCGGAAGCGGCAGAGATTGTTTTCCAGTCCGGTTTACCCATTGTCATGGCCGGGCTCGATGTCACACACCGCGCCCAGATTATGGCTGACGATATTGCGCGTTTCCGCGCCGTTGGCAACCCCGTCGCCACGACGGTCGCGGGCCTGCTCGACTTCTTTATGGAATATCACAAAGCGGAGAAATGGGGTTTTGACGGCGCACCGCTGCACGATCCCTGCACCATCGCCTGGCTTATCAGACCGGCGCTGTTCACCACCATCGAACGCTGGGTTGGCGTGGAAACGCAGGGGAAATATACCCAGGGAATGACCGTGGTCGATCGCTACGCGTTGACGGGCAATAAGCCGAATACCACACTGATGGTCGATCTCGACAGAGCCGCGTTTGTCGATTTGCTGGCCGAGCGACTGGCGTTTTATAACCCGCGTTAACCGCCTCCCGGCCCCTCCTCTCCCGACGGGAGAGGAGGCGATGATTTACGGTTCAAACGCCCGTCTCTGGAACTGATCGTGTCCGCATTTCGGGCACAGAGGTAACACGTCCGGCGTGTAGACCGCTATGTGATGATGGCATTTCTCGCACACCAGGTTCCCCAGCCCGACCACCTCCCCGCTGTGATAAACGCCGTGATGGTTGAGATCCTGAAAAACCTCGCGCCACTCCAGCTGTGTTTTATCGGTGATATCCGCCAGCTCCTGCCACAGGCTCTCTTTGATCACCCGCATAAAGACGCTGTCGGTTAATTCGTCCTGACTCTCCTCATAGCTTCGCGCAAACTCTTCCAGATCGCGGCGTACCGCTCGCGTAACTTCATCAATTTCCGTGCGCGTTAACTCACCCGTTTGCGTCACCCTGGCCCGTGCCTGTTCGACCAGCGCATCGATATCGCGCTCGCCGTTACGCAGCCGTTCCGTCAGTGTCGCCACCAGTTCGCGGTAAAATTGAGCAACCTTGTTCATCATTTTGCCTCCCGGGTCAGTAACTCTCTCTAATAGTAGACCTTATTTGTCTTGCGCTTTGTCAGGTGAAGCACAGAGCCGGTAAATTCCTGCCAGGCGCATTTGTGCGAAAGGCTGTTTTGAGGCTGGCGTTTGGGCTATGCTATGCGGATCTGAAATACCACATCCATTGGCTACATTTGTAGCTGTATTGAAAACAGGACCACTGGCTGCCATGCAAGAGCAATACCGCCCGGAAGAGATAGAATC
>JAFACP010000437.1 GCA_023425455.1 Pseudomonadota bacterium
ACGCTCGCCTCATAGCGATTACGGATTTTAACGATCTGACGATTTTCGAAATCAACACCGCTGAGGTGTTCAATAAAGGTGGTCACAAAGTGCTGACGGGTCTGTTCGCCGTCACTGACAATGTCTATCCCCGCCCGCAGCTGGTCATCCAGCGATAAACGCAGTGCGTCCTGTTTGCCGGCGAGAAGTTCGTCATCCTGCAGTTTCCACGGAGACCAGAGCGTCTCGGGCTGCGCCAGCCAGGAGGGCTTTGGAAGACTGCCGGCTGTTGATGTAGGAAGCAACGTTTTCATAATGATGGGCCTTATTAGTGAATTACAGAGCGTAGTGAGCGGACCACTGATCAAGGATCGTCTTGTAGGGTTTGATAAAACGCTCTTCAGTAAATTTGCCTTGCTCAACCGCCAGCTGGCTGCGCTCTTCGCGGTCATAAACAATTTTGGTTAAGGAGTGATCCTGGTGATTGAGATCGGGCTGATAGCAGTGCCCTGCGGCTGAGTTGGCGTTGTAAATTTCCGGGCGATAAATCTTCTGGAAGGTCTCCATCGTACTGATGGTGCTAATCAGCTCGAGATCGCTGTAATCACTCAGTAAATCCCCCGTGAAGAAGAACGCCAGCGGCGCAACGCTATTCGCGGGCATAAAATAGCGAACCTGCAGCCCCATCTTTCCGAAGTAGGCGTCAGTTAACGACGATCCTTCCTGCTGATATTCAATGCCCAGAACCGGGTGCGTGTTTCCCGTGCGCTGGTAGCGGTTTTTGCTGGACACGCTTAAGCAGATCACCGGTGATTTGTTGAAGTTCTCTTTGTATTCACTGGAGTTGATAAAGTGCTTAAAGATAGTGCCGTGCAGGTCGCCAAACGCCGGGGGAATGCTGAACGTGGACTGATTTTTGTTGTGCGCGGGCAGCACGACGCTGAAATCGTAATCACGCACCCAGGATGAGAAGTTATTGCCGGCAATCCCCGCGATCTGCTGGTTGGTTTTTTTATCGACGATCGTCGTTTTCAGGATCTCGATGACCGGGAAGGTATCCTGGCGTCCATCGGCGGCGATATTCATCTCAACGGAGATAATGTCGAGGGTAACCGAGTAGCGATCGCCCCGGGGGTTGTCCCAGTGCGCCAGCGTATTGAAACGGTTATCAATCATCGCCAGGGTGTTACGCAGGTTCTGCTGGCGGCTCTCTCCGCGAGCTAAGTTAGCAAAGTTGGTTGTGATCCGCGTACTCTCCGAGGGGTTATAATTCTCGTCGAAACGGCTGCGTTTGATCGTATAGGTAAAATCTGTGCTCATCTGGCCTGGCATCCTGGGTTCTGATATGAAAAGGGTGTTTATTTATTGTTTATCCAGTGTTTCTGGTTATGGACGTATGACCGTTTTCATGTTGTCAAAAAGTTAATGATGCATCTTTTATGCCTGAGCCCCGCTGCGAGGGGAAGTGACTTAATTTCAATACAACATGAGTCATCCTCATGATTCAGGCTGACGGCACGGGAGAGGCTTCCCGGCGTCAATGCCGCCCGCGACCAGGGGCCAGGCTGAAAGGGGCGTGAGAGCGCTTTCGCTCAGGACTCTGGCGGCCAGTCGGAGTGCGTAAACAGGGGAGAACGCCGCCACAGCGAACGGCATCGGGGGCTATCGCCGGTGTGCGGGGGTGACGGTCGATAAAACCTCATCCGACAGACTGGCCTTCACTCAACATCGATAAAAACCGTTTTACCGTCCGCGAGCGCTCAAAGCGCCGCCAGCACAGCGCGATATCGCTAAACAGGGTGGGAGAGGTCAGGGTGTGGTAGGTGACATCCGGAGGCGAAATGGCGGCCATCGACTGTGGCACCAGCGCAAACCCACCGCCGGCCGCCACCATGCTCAGGGATGACGACAGCTGGGAAGACTGCAGCGAATGCTGCAGATCGATACCGGCCCGCTCGCAGCAGCCGTACACGCGATCGTACAGCCCCGGCGCGACCTCCTGAGGAAACAACACCAGCGGCGTATCGCGCAGTTGCGCTAACGCCAGCGCGCCACACTCCGCCAGCGGATGGGCGCGATGCAGCGCCACCACCATCGGCTCGCGGTCGAGGATCTTCAGCTCAAACGCGTTGCTGCTCTCGCACGGCAGACGCACAAAGGCAATATCCAGCTCCCCCTCCGCCAGTCTCGCCGTCAGAGAGGACATATTGGCCTCCACCTGGTGAACCCGCACCGCCGGGTTCTGCACCTGATAGCGGTGGATAAGGGCAAAAATGTGCGGATGAAAAGCATCTGAGCTGGTGATACCAATCGACAGATTGCCGTTCAGTCCCCGGGCGATACCGCGGGCCTTTTCCAGCGCGGCGTCGCTCATCGCCAGAATCTTGCAGGCATCCTCGTAAAAGGCTTCTCCCGCCTCGGTCAGCTCCACTCCCCGCGTCAGGCGCTTTAACAGCGGCGTGCCCACTTCCTCTTCGAGCCGTTTGATCTGCTGACTCAGGGGAGGTTGCGAAATGCCCAGCGCCTTAGCCGCTTTGGTGAAGTGTCGCTCGCGTGCCACAGCGACAAAATACCGCAGATAACGAAGTTCCATATCCAAAACGTCTCAAACCAGCATGGTTTCTATATTGGAACTCTGTGCTGAATCGGGTCAACATTTATTTAACCTTTCTAAAAAAAGTTGAAGAGGACGAGCATGATGATGCATTCATCTGCGTGCGACTGTCAGGCAAGTTTGTGCGAAACCCTGCGCGGGTTCTCCGCCCAACACCCGGACAGCGTCATCTATCAGACATCGCTAATGAGCGCCCTGTTAAGCGGCGTGTATGAAGGGGAGACCACCATCGCCAGTCTGCTATCGCACGGCGATTTTGGTCTCGGGACCTTTAACGAACTGGACGGGGAAATGATCGCCTTCAGCAGCCAGGTGTACCAGCTGCGCGCCGACGGTAGCGCTCGCGCCGCCAGGCCGGATCAAAAAACGCCGTTTGCGGTGATGACCTGGTTCCAGCCGCAGTATCGCCAGACCTTTACGACAGCGGTCAGCCGTCAGCACATCCACGATGCGATCGACCGGCAAATCCCCTCCGATAACCTGTTCTGCGCCCTGCGCATCGACGGTAATTTCCGCCACGCGCACACCCGAACCGTTCCGCGCCAGACACCGCCTTACCGGGCGATGACCGACGTGCTGGACGATCAGCCGGTGTTCCGCTTTAACCAGCGTCAGGGGGTGCTGGTGGGGTTTCGCACGCCACAGCATATGCAAGGGATTAACGTTGCCGGCTATCACGAGCACTTTATTACCGACGACCGCCAGGGGGGCGGCCATCTGCTTGATTATCAACTGGAAAACGGGGTGCTCACCTTCGGTGAAATCCACAAGCTACTGATTGACCTGCCCGCCGACAGCGCGTTTTTGCAGGCCAATCTCCACCCCGGCGACCTTGATGCGGCGATCCGCTCGGTAGAAAACTAACAGGAGAAACACCGTGAACAGTGATAAACATTCACGACAGTGGGCGCACGGCGCCGACGCGATCGTCGGCCAGCTGGAAGCCCAGGGGGTGAGGCAGGTTTTCGGTATCCCTGGGGCAAAAATCGATAAAGTGTTTGATTCCCTTCTCGACTCCTCAATTCAGCTCATCCCGGTGCGTCATGAGGCGAACGCGGCCTTTATGGCCGCCGCCGTCGGGAGATTGACCGGCAAAGCCGGCGTTGCGCTGGTGACCTCCGGGCCGGGCTGCTCCAACCTGATCACCGGCATTGCCACCGCCAACAGCGAAGGCGATCCGGTGGTGGCGCTCGGGGGGGCGGTGAAGCGGGCAGACAAAGCGAAACAGGTTCATCAAAGTATGGACACCGTCGCGATGTTCACGCCGGTCACCAAATACGCCGTGGAAGTCAGCGCGCCTGATACGATCACCGAAGTGGTATCGAACGCTTTTCGCGTTGCGGAGCAGGGTCGTCCGGGCAGCGCCTTTGTCAGCCTGCCGCAGGATATTGTCGATCAACCCGCCAGCGGCGCCATTTTACCGGCCAGCACCGCCACGCTGCTCGGCCCGGCACCGGCCTCGGCGATTAACGACGTGGCAACGCGTATCGCCAGGGCGAAAAATCCGGTTATTTTACTGGGGCTGATGGCCAGCCAGCCTGCCAACAGCGCGGCACTGCACGCGCTGCTGGAGAGAAGTCGGATCCCGGTGACCAGCACCTATCAGGCCGCCGGTGCGGTCAATCAGCAGCATTTTACCCGCTTTGCCGGACGCGTCGGGCTGTTTAACAACCAGGCCGGTGACCGCCTTCTTCATCTGGCTGATCTGATTATCTGCATTGGCTACAGCCCCGTCGAATACGAGCCTGCGATGTGGAACCGGGGAGAGGCGACGCTGGTGCATATCGACGTTCTGCCCGCCTATGAAGAGCGTAATTACGTGCCCGACGTCGAGCTGGTGGGAGATATTGCCGGTACGCTGAGCGCGCTGGCGAGCCGGATCGACCAGACCCTTGAGCTCAGCCCGCGCGCTATCGAGATCCTCGTTGACCGTCAGCACCAGCGCGAGCTGCTCGACAGGCGCGGCGCATCGCTCAACCAGTTTGCATTGCATCCGCTACGGATCGTGCGTGCCATGCAGGACATCGTGAACAGTGACGTGACGCTCACCGTCGATATGGGGAGTTTTCATATCTGGATTGCGCGCTATCTCTACAGCTTCCGGGCGCGTCAGGTGATGATCTCTAACGGTCAGCAGACCATGGGCGTTGCCCTGCCGTGGGCGATTGGCGCCTGGCTGGTGAACCCGGGGCGTAAAGTGGTTTCAGTCTCCGGCGACGGCGGGTTCCTGCAGTCGAGCATGGAGCTGGAAACCGCCGTGCGTCTTCAGGCCAATATTCTGCACATCATCTGGGTGGACAGCGCCTACAACATGGTGGCTATTCAGGAAGAGAAAAAATATCAGCGGCTTTCCGGCGTGGAATTTGGTCCGGTCGATTTTAAAGCCTATGCCGACGCCTTTGGCGCCACCGGGTTCGCCGTCGACAGCGCCGACGCGCTTGAGCCGACGCTGCGTGCCGCAATGGATATCGACGGGCCAGCCGTGGTGGCTATCCCTGTCGACTATCGCGATAACCCGCTGCTGATGGGCCAGCTCCATCTCAGCCAGATTTTGTGAATCAACATAAGGACAGAGAAATGCAAAAAGTTGCTCTCGTAACGGGCTCCGGCCAGGGGATTGGTAAAGCGATTGCGCTGCGTCTGGTGAAGGACGGTTTTGCCGTCGCCATTGCGGACTACAACGCGGAGACGGCGCAGGTGGTGGCCGATGAGATTACGCGTAACGGCGGTAAGGCGCTTGCGGTGAAGGTCGATGTCGCAAACCGCGAACAGGTGTTTGCCGCGGTAGAGCGCGCGCGCAAAACGCTCGGCGGGTTTGATGTTATCGTCAATAACGCGGGCGTCGCGCCCTCCACGCCGATTGAGTCCATTACCCCGGAGATTGTCGATAAGGTTTACAACATCAACGTTAAAGGGGTCATCTGGGGCATTCAGGCCGCGATTGACGCCTTTCGCAAAGAGGGCCATGGCGGCAAGATCATCAACGCCTGTTCGCAGGCGGGCCATACCGGCAACCCGGAGCTGGCGGTATACAGCTCCAGCAAGTTCGCCGTGCGCGGGTTAACCCAGACCGCCGCCCGGGATCTGGCCCCGCTTGGGATCACCGTTAACGCCTACTGCCCTGGCATTGTGAAAACGCCAATGTGGGCGGAAATTGACCGTCAGGTTTCTGAGGCGGCAGGAAAACCGCTCGGCTACGGCACCGAAACCTTTGCCAAACGCATCACGCTCGGCCGATTGTCCGAGCCGGAAGATGTGGCGGCCTGTGTCTCCTATCTGGCGGGACCGGACTCCGACTACATGACCGGCCAGTCGCTGCTGATCGACGGTGGAATGGTATTTAACTAAATAAAAAATGCGCTGACATGCGTTTCCCCTGCCGTAAGGCAGGGGTTTTTTTTGTCTGCGCGGAGGTTGTGCATTACACTGCGCGCTGCAAAAATTGAGTTAATGATCGACAGACAGGCGGTACAGCGATGAACGGTACAATCACCACGTGGTTTAAAGACAAAGGCTTTGGATTTATCAAAGATGAAAACGGTGACAACCGCTATTTTCATGTGATTAAGGTTGCCAACCCTGATCTGATCAAAAAAGATGCGGCGGTGACCTTCGAGCCAACCACCAACACCAAAGGCCTTTCTGCCTACGCGGTGAAGGTGATCCCCGAGAGCAAGCACCTCTATATCGCCGGCGAGCGGGTGAAACTGACCTCGATCAAATCGTTTGTGGTATTCAGCGAAGAAGAGCCCGTCGATACCGGGATCGATAAAGCGAACGCGGTGCTGTCGGTGGGGCTGCTGATGAACAACATCAAGCCGAAGGTCGACAAAAAATCCGGGGAGATGCGCACGGTGAAAAAACTGGCGATCACTACCTTCCAGAACACCACGCTTATCTTCACCGAAGATGAGATCGACATCGACGCCACGGTGAAACTGCTGAAATAACCCTGCGCCGGGTGGCGGTCCCGCCTGACCCGGCGCTTCCCCTTCTTCCTGCGCCGCGCTTTTCCTCCAGCTGTTTGCCTGCTATAACAAAACCCTTAACTTTCAGGGAGTCATCACCGTGCCGGACATTAATCAATATGGTCAAATCGTTAACGATCCCGTTCCCGACTGGAGAGGGGCGCAGATCCTTACCCGAACGCCGCTGATCGGCCGCTATTGCCGGCTGGAGCCGCTGGATACCGCCCGCCACAGTCCCGATCTGTACGACGCCTTTGCGTTGGGTGATGAAAGCGACTGGACCTGGCTTGCCAGCACGCAGCCGACAACCCCTGACGCCGCCGCGCAGTGGGTGGAGGGGAAAGTGATGGATGACTCGCTGGTGCCGTATGCCGTTATCGACGCAGGCAGCGACCACGCGGTCGGTGTGGTGAGCTATATGGCGATTGAGCGGCTGATGGGGTCGGTAGAAATCGGCCACGTCACCTGGTCGCGCAAGATGAAAAACACCGTGTCCGGCACCGAGGCGGTCTGGCTGCTGCTGGCGAATGCCTTCGATCACGGCTACCGTCGGCTGGAGTGGAAGTGCGACTCAATGAACGTGGCCTCTCGTCAGGCGGCGGAGCGGCTGGGGTTTGTCTGGGAAGGGCGGCTGCGCCAGAAGCTGGTGCGTAAAGGACGCAATCGCGACAGCGATATGCTCTCCATCATCGACAGCGAATGGCCACAGCGCGACGCGGAGCTGCAGGCCTGGCTGGCGCCCGAAAATTTTGACCCACAGGGGCGACAGCGACATCGGCTCGACGCATTTCGTTAACCCCTCGCCCCGGCGGGGCGAGGGGGAAGGCTTACGCGCGAACCGGTGCGCCGTTCGCGACATAATAGGCCGCTGTACTCTTCGCCAGCGGCGCGCGCCCGCGAATGGCATCGGCCACTTTCTCACCAATCATAATGGTGGTGGCATTCAGGTTGCCGGTGATGATCTGCGGCATGATGGAGGCATCCACCACGCGCAGCCCTTCCACGCCGTGAACGCGGCACTCGCCATCAACGACCGCCATCTCGTCATAGCCCATCTTGCAAGTGCCACATGGGTGGAAGGCGGTTTCGGCGTGGGTGCGAACGAACTCGTCCAGCTGCTCATCGGTCTGGCACTCGACGCCGGGGCTGATTTCGCGACCGCGGTATTTGTCCAGCGCGGGCTGCTGCATGATCTCGCGGGTGATGCGGATCGCGTCGCGGAACTCCTGCCAGTCCTGTTCGTGGGACATATAATTGAACAGGATAGCCGGGTGCTGGTGCGGATCGCGGGAGGTGATACGCACATGCCCGCGGCTCGGCGAGCGCATGGAGCCGACGTGACACTGGAAACCGTGCTCGCTGACCGCGTTCGAACCGTTATAGTTAATCGCCACCGGCAGGAAGTGGTACTGAATATTTGGCCACGCGAACGCCTCGCTGCTGCGGATAAACCCGCCCGCCTCGAAGTGGTTGCTCGCGCCGACGCCGGTGCCGCCAAACAGCCACTCCGCGCCGATTTTCGGCTGGTTCCACCACTGCAGGGCAGGGTAGAGGGAGACCGGCTCTTTACACGCGTACTGCAGGTACATCTCCAGGTGATCCTGCAGATTTTCGCCCACGCCGGGTAAGTCGTGCACCAGCGGGACAGCAAACCGGGCCAGCAACGCTTTGTTGCCCACGCCCGAGCGCTGCAGGATCTGCGGAGAGGCGATTGCCCCCGCGCACAGCAGCACCTCTTTGTTCGCCGTCGCTTTCGATGGAATGGTGCTTTCCCCTTCCAGCCACTCGACGCCCACCGCCCGTTTGCCGTCAAAAATAATGTGATCGGTCATGGCATGGGTGCGGATGGTCAGGTTCGGGCGCGATTTCGCCCGATCGAGATAGCCCCGTGCGGTGCTGGCGCGGCGGCCCTGCGGCGTCACCGTTCTGTCCATCGGACCAAAGCCTTCCTGCTGATAGCCGTTGAGATCGTCGGTGCGCGGATAACCGGCCTGCACGCCAGCCTCCACCATCGCTTCAAACAGCGGATTGACGCCCGGTTTTGAGGTAGTGACGCTGACCGGACCGTCGCCACCGTGATAGTCATTCGGCCCCACGTCGCGGCTCTCCGCCTTGCGGTAGTATGGCAGACAGTCGAGATAGCTCCAGTGCTCCAGACCCGGCTCTTTCGCCCAGTTATCGAGATCCAGTGCGTTGCCGCGGATGTAGCACATGCCGTTGATCAGCGATGAGCCGCCGAGTCCTTTCCCGCGTCCACACTCCATGCGACGGTTGTTCATATGCGGCTCTGGCTCGGTTTCATACGCCCAGTTGTAACGCTTGCCCTGCAGCGGAAACGCCAGCGCAGCAGGCATCTGGGTGCGGAAGTCAAAACGGTAATCCGGGCCGCCTGCCTCCAGCAGCAGTACGCTGGTCTGCGGATCTTCCGTCAGGCGCGTCGCCAGTACGTTGCCGGCCGAACCGGCACCAATAATGATGTAGTCAAATTGCAAAAAAACCTCCCGGTCAGAATATGGACTGGAATTTACCCATCTCAACCTGGATGGACTTCACCTGGGTATAGCTCTGCAGCGTCATCACGCCGTTTTCGCGGCCAATGCCGGAGTGTTTGTAGCCGCCAACCGGCATCTCCGCCGGGGATTCGCCCCAGGTGTTGATCCAGCAGATCCCCGCTTCGAGCTGGTGGATAGCGCGGTGCGCGCGGTTCAGATCGGCGGTAACGATCCCCGCCGCCAGACCGTAGTCGGTGTCATTGGCGCGGCGGATCGCCTCTTCCTCGGTTTCATAGGTGAGGATGGACATCACCGGGCCGAAGATCTCTTCGCGCACGATGGTCATCTCGTCCCGGCAGTTGGTGAACACCGTCGGGGCAACCCAGGCGCCGCGATCGAAGCCGTCGCCGGTCAGCACCTCACCGCCGCACAGCAGGCGAGCGCCTTCTTCTTTGCCTTTGGCGATATAGCGCAGCACGTTGTCGCGGTGCGGGAAGCTCACCAGCGGGCCGAAGTTGGTGCGTTCATCGAACAGATCGCCCGCGCGAATGCGGCTGACGCGCTCAACGATCTTCTGCTCAAATTCAGCTTTGAAGGCTGCCGGCACCAGCACGCGGGTGCCGTTGGTGCACACCTGACCGGAGCTGAAGAAGTTGGCCATCATCGCGATGTCGGCGGCGAGATCGAGATCGGCATCGTCGAAAATCACCAGCGGAGATTTTCCCCCGAGCTCCATCGTCACCTCTTTCAGGGACGAGGCTGCTGAATTGGCCATCACTTTTTTGCCGCTGGCGACGCCGCCGGTGAAGGAGACTTTGGCGATCTCAGGATGTTCGGTCAGGTACTGGCCGGTTTCCGCGCCGAGGCCCGGCAGCACGTTAAACACGCCGTCCGGCAGGCCTGCCTCGCTGTAGATCTCCGCCAGCTTCAGGGCGGTGAGCGGGGTCACTTCGCTCGGTTTGAATATCATCGCGTTGCCTGCCGCCAGCGCCGGAGCCGATTTCCACAGCGCTATCTGGACAGGGTAGTTCCACGCGCCAATACCGGCCACCACCCCCAGCGGCTCGCGACGGGTATAGACGAATGAGGTGTCGCGCAGCGGGATCTGGCTGCCTTCCAGCGCCGGGATCAGCCCGGCGTAGTACTCCAGCACGTCCGCGCCGGTGACGATATCAACGCTGCGGGTTTCCGAAAACGCTTTGCCGGTGTCGAGGGTCTCCAGGGTTGCCAGTTCGTCGTTGCGCGCGCGCAGGATGTCGACGGCGCGGCGCAGGATGCGCGAGCGTTCCATGGCGGTCATCGCCGCCCAGATTTTTTGCCCGCGTTTTGCGCTCTGTACGGCGCGATCGACGTCATCACGCCCGGCGGCCTGTACCGTCGCCAGGGTTTCACCGTTGGCCGGATTGATGGTCTCGAAGGTGCGACCGCTGGTGGCTGATGTATAACCACCATCAATATAAAGCTGCTGTTCTGCCATTCGGGACATGGGTTCTCCTCGGTTAATCGGTCTGTAAATGCTGGCGGATAAACTGGCTGGTCAGGCTGCGGGCGCGGGTAATATCCAGCGGTTTACCGCTCAGCGCCGCGCGCAGCCATAGCCCATCTATCAGGGCGGCGAGCCCGTAGCCCGCCTCCTGCGCCAGCCCACGCGGCAGTTCGCGGCGGAACTCGTTCACCAGGTTCGACAGTAAGCGGCGGCTGCTCACCTGCTGCAGGCGGTAGAGCATGGGCTGATGCATACTGCTCGCCCAGAAGGCCAGCCAGGCTTTCATTGCCGCGCTGCTGACCTGGGTTTCATCAAAGTTGCCGCTGACAATCGCCTGCAGACGCTGTTCCGCGCTGCCCTGCGGCAGGGCGCGTAAGCGGTTGAGCACCGCGTCGCGAAGCTGGCCGGTGATGTCGCGCATGGTCGCTTCCAGCAGACCATTTTTATCGCTGAAATAGTGGCTGATGATCCCGGTGGAAACCCCCGCCCGACGGGCGATCTGCGCGACGGTTGCGTCATGCATTCCCACTTCATTTATTGCGTCCAGCGTGGCGTCGATAAGTTGCCTGCGCCGGATTGGCTGCATCCCCAGTTTGGGCATTTTTGCCGCTCCATTCATCAGCGTTGGTTATACATTAAAGCGGTTTTTGATTGGACGTTCAATATAAAATGTGTCTTAATTGTTACGCATTTTGATTTTAATAGTTACAAAAACAGTGGGGATACTGGATGACAGATCTTTCGCAGAACAGAGAAAAGGACAAAATCAATCCGGTTGTGTTTTTCACATCCGCAGGACTGATTTTGTTGTTTTCCCTGACGACGATCTTCTTTAGCGATTTTTCTGCCGAGTGGATTGGACGCACCCTGAACTGGGTGTCGAAGACCTTCGGCTGGTACTATTTACTGGCGGCAACGCTCTACATCGTCTTTGTGGTGTGCATTGCCTGTTCGCGCTTCGGTTCCGTCAAGCTCGGGCCGGAACACTCAAAGCCGGAGTTCAGCCTGCTGAGCTGGGCGGCGATGCTGTTTGCCGCAGGCATCGGTATTGACCTGATGTTCTTCTCCGTGGCTGAGCCGGTCACGCAGTATATGCAGCCGCCGGAAGGGGCAGGGCAGACGATGGAGGCCGCACGCCAGGCGATGGTCTGGACGCTGTTCCACTACGGCTTAACCGGCTGGGCGATGTACGCGCTGATGGGAATGGCGCTGGGATACTTTAGCTACCGTTATAATTTGCCCCTGACCATCCGCTCTGCCCTCTACCCGATTTTCGGCAAAAAAATCAACGGTACGATCGGCCACAGCGTGGATATCGCGGCGGTGATTGGCACCATCTTTGGTATTGCCACGACGCTCGGGATCGGCGTGGTGCAGCTCAACTACGGGCTGAGCGTGCTGTTTGATATTCCGGACTCGATGGCGGCGAAAGCGGCGCTGATCGCCCTGTCGGTGATTATCGCCACCATTTCGGTGACCGCCGGGGTGGATAAAGGCATTCGCGTGCTCTCGGAGCTGAACGTTGCGCTGGCGCTGGGGCTGATCCTGTTTGTGCTGTTTGTCGGTGATACCTCGTTCCTGCTGAACGCGCTGGTGTTGAACGTGGGGGATTACATCAACCGCTTTATGGGCATGACGCTTAACAGCTTTGCCTTTGACCGCCCGGTGGAGTGGATGAACAACTGGACGCTGTTCTTCTGGGCGTGGTGGGTGGCGTGGTCGCCGTTTGTCGGCCTGTTCCTGGCACGTATTTCGCGTGGCCGCACCATTCGCCAGTTCGTGATGGGCACGCTGATTATTCCGTTCACCTTCACCCTGCTGTGGCTGTCAGTGTTCGGCAACAGCGCGCTGCACGAGATCATCCACGGCGATGCGGCCTTTGCCCAGGAGGCGATGGCGCACCCGGAGCGTGGCTTCTACGGCCTGCTGGCGCAGTACCCGGCGTTCACCTTTAGCGCGTCGGTTGCCACCATCACCGGCCTGCTGTTTTACGTGACGTCGGCGGATTCCGGTGCGCTGGTGCTGGGGAACTTTACCTCGAGGCTGAAGGACATCAACAGCGATGCGCCGAACTGGCTGCGGGTCTTCTGGTCGATGGCCATTGGTCTGCTGACCATCGGCATGCTGATGACGAACGGCATTCCGGCGCTGCAGAACACCACGGTTATCATGGGCTTGCCGTTCAGCTTCGTGATCTTCTTTGTGATGGCCGGGCTGTATAAATCCCTGAAGGTGGAAGATTACCGCCGCGAAAGCGCCAGCCGCGACACCGCGCCGCGACCGTTGGGAGCGCAGGACAGGTTGAGCTGGAAGAAACGGCTTTCCCGCCTGATGAACTACCCGGGCACGCGATACACCTCACAGATGCTGGAGACGGTATGTTACCCGGCAATGGAAGAGGTGGCGCAGGAGCTACGCCTGCGTGGCGCGTACGTGGAGCTGAAAAGCCTGCCGCCGGAAGAGGGGGAGAGCCTGGGACACCTGGATCTGCTGGTGCATATGGGCGACGAGCAGAACTTTGTCTACCAGATTTGGCCGCAGCAGTATTCAGTGCCGGGCTTTACCTACCGCGCCCGCAGCGGGAAGTCGACCTACTACCGGCTGGAGACCTTCCTGCTGGAGGGCAGCCAGGGGAATGACCTGATGGATTACAGTAAGGAGCAGGTGATCACCGATATTCTCGATCAGTACGAGCGACACCTGAACTTTATCCACCTGCACAGGGAAGCGCCGGGGAATAGCGTGATGTTCCCGGATACGTAAAGCCAAAGCGGAAAAATAGATTCAGCTGGATATGACGCAGCTGAATGACGTGACCTGACTCAGGGAGGCGTCAGATTCAGGAGCCTGACGTGTATACGTTCAGGCTCTTGTGTATTGCGGTGGAGACGGTGGATGAGCCATGCGGTTTAAATTTCTCTCTATTTATGCGCTACTCTTTTCCATGTATCATCATATTTAATATTTCCTTTAACATAGTTCCATTCGATGCCTCTGGATCTCAGACCTACAACCTCATGCATGTTACATGTTGAACTACCCGGATAATATACGTGGGTAAAATCTACTGAAGCAATCACAACACTATCAAGGGTAATTTTATATTTTTCAATTTCGATACCAGCCTCGGCAATTTCGTAATATTTAATGACGGCCTTTTACAAACGCCTGCACTCGCAAACAGCTATAGCAAGATAGGGGCTAACACGATCTAACTTTTTATGAATGATCACCGGATCGTGTTGTCTTGTTCCGGTCATACTGCCGGTGTGACAATCTACGCCTTGTCTGACACCATAACTGCTGTTCATTATCTCAATTGCACCTTCACGTCCTGGCATTATACAGTCGCCAGGGATAAGCATTCCATTTTCATCATAAAGAAATAAATAAGCGGGTAATGACATTATAATTCTCCCAGGTTAGCTTGTTGACTGTCGTTATCAATAAAAAACTCCTGTACATAATCCTTACCATTAAGGCCATAGTTAATCGTATAGTTGTATCCATATTTCCAGTTGATATCTATGCAACTATCAGGATATGAAAGACTCAACTGCTTTCTTCCTGAACCTGTTACGATCGTTATATCTCCGCCTTTACTGGAATAAACGGTATAATAATTAAGCTTGTCATTTTTATTTGTGCTAAAACAAAGATGGTCTCCATTAATGAATGTGGCTCTGTCTTGTGGTGCGGGTTTTCCTCCCGGACAGCCTGTTAGTAAAAGACATAAAAAAATCAGAGCGGTTATTTTTCTCATCCAGGGAATCCTTTTAAAACAACTCGGTATTTCTCAAGGAGATAATAGATTGTTTCATTTAGGTGAAGATCACGATATTCAAATAAGTATTCATTATTTTCTAAGCCATGCTGTTTCAGCAACCAGTAATCACTCACAATCGATGCCTGCTGTTCTAAATTATAATGAAATAGTTCTGTTTTATCTAAACTATAGGAATAATCAGCAATACCAGAGAATATCCCTCTTGTTCTGACAAACATCCCGTTTTGATTTTGCCAAACGTGCATCATTTCGTGCATGAATCGGTGCTTTTTCTCAATATTTCCTTCCAGGGAAAAATCAGGAGAATACGTCTTTTCTCTGAACCACATTTCCCCATTGGGGCTCATGGCTACATCAATTGGTTGTAGGTTAAAGGGAAGGTAGCTTTCCCGATGGACCCATACCCGACTGTAACGAATGCTATGGCCGTATAGCGTCTTAGCCAGAGCAATTTCTCCGATAGTCAGTTGTCTGACACCACCAGGAACGATCGGCGTTCCCGATGTGGGTTTTATACGTTCATTCACGGGCATGTTAATACTCTTTAT
This sequence comes from Pseudomonadota bacterium, assembly GCA_023425455.1. Classification (GTDB taxonomy): domain Bacteria; phylum Pseudomonadota; class Gammaproteobacteria; order Enterobacterales; family Enterobacteriaceae; genus Enterobacter. Next base: position 14,875 of record JAFACP010000437.1, read on the forward strand.
TTTGTGATGTTGTTGGTTATTTATCATACAGTCAGGTGAACGATAATGTAGAGGGTTCTTTTTTGCGAAATATCTTAAATTTTAATGAGTTAAACCCTTAATATCACGACCGGGAAGTGGAGGTGTCGTCGTTCCGGAGATTGACGCGCAGGCAGCGAACGGGCGGGTAAGTTAAAGAGAGAAGGCGAGGGGGGAGAGGACGAACGTAAAAACGGTCACATGGCGTATTGTGTTACCGGAAGTTGTACCTGTTTTCTGCCGTCTTTGGTTGTTAACTGCGGGTTTCCCTCACAATCAGGGTGCAGACGTGGTTATCCAGTTGTGTCCAGTGAAGGACAAATCGCGTACTGGCGGCAAAATCGCCAGCGGCTTGCGGCAAGACCAGCGTTATCGTCCGGTCGTCCAGCGCGCTTACGCGGGCGCAGTCAAACCCCATAACGCGCTGTACCTGCGGGAAAAGCGCTTTATACAGGCTCTCTTTAGCGCTAAACGCGAGGGTTAACGCCAGCGGAAAAGCGAAGCCGGAGCGTACAAGGCAGCGCGCTTCCCCGCTATCGATCGTCACCTCCTGTATCTCGTTCGCCTCATCTTCGCTGAGGAGCGCGTCACAATCGAGCCCGACAAGCGCCTGTGGCTGGCGCAGGGCAACGGCCAGCGCCCGGCGACCGCTATGGGAAATGCTGCCGCGAATCCCTTCCGGCCAGAGCGGTTCGCCGGCTGCGCCGCGTGCAGGGATCCTGCGCTCATTAAGGGCATGAAGCGCGTGAGCGGCGGCAATCCGCCCGGCCAGATGTTCGGTTTTGCGCTTACGCCCGCAGCCTGTCAGCTGGGCGTGATGGGGGAGCCAGAGGAGATCGGCATCGGTAAAGGTTTCCGGCAGGAAATCAACGCGGTGGATGGTTTGACCGGCAAGAAGAAAAGGGGACCAGGTTGTCTGCATTTGCCCTCACGCTGGCCCTCTCCCGCAGGAGAGGGCACTGTTCACGCTAACGCATCAGAAGTGGGTGTTAACGCTCATATACCAGGTACGGCCTGGCTCATTATAGGTGTATGCACCTGCGCCGTACATATACGCGCCGGTGGTGGTGTTACCCGTAGTCTGGGCGTTCCCCGCGCGCCACTGACGCTTGTCGAAGACGTTGTCCACGCCGCCGGTCAGGCTGACGTTTTTGGTGACGTCCCAGGTCGCGCTCAGGCCAACGATGCTGTACGGACTAACTTCATCTTTTTCAGAGCCGCTAACCGGCTGACCTTTGTAGTTGTACTTCTTCGGCTGCTGCTTGCCGTACCAGGTGAAGGTGGACTGCAGCGACACATCCTGGTGTACCTGCCAGCTCAGGGTTGAGTTCAGGGTGTACTCCGGGATGATCGACAGACGGTCGCCGGTCTCCTTGTTCTTACTCTGCAGCATGTAGGTGATGTTGTTGGTCCAGTTGATCGTGTCGCTTACCGGCACGTTCAGGGAACCTTCCAGACCTTCAACAACCGCTTTCGGCACGTTTTCCCACTGATAAATATCGGTGGTCACTTTACCGGTCGAGGTCTGGTTGACTGGCGCATAGCCCGCTTCAATCTTGTTGCGGTAGTCGTTGCGGAACCAGGTCACCCCCGCCAGCCAGCCGTCGTGTTTCCACTCCAGACCAATCTCTTTGTTGATGCTGGTTTCGGCTTTCAGATCGTCGTTACCCATCATGTAGCAGCCCACGCCGTCGGCGCTGGCATAGCACCCCTGGCCTTTACTGTACAGCAGGTAGTTCGGGTTGGTCTGGTACAGGCTCGGCGCTTTATAGGCGCGGGCGATGCCCATTTTCAGCGTGAAATCATCGCCCAGTCCTTGTGACAGGTTCAGGGACGGACTCCAGTTGTTACCCACGATGGTGTGATGATCGAAGCGCAGCGCCGGGGTCAACATGGTGCTGTCGGTCAGCTCCATATTGTTTTCGGCGAACAGGGAGAAAATCTCCGCCGAGGTGTACGGACTGCGGTCGTCGCTCATTCCCGGGATTGAGCCACCCTGCTGGCTCTGAGTGAAGGAGGTGGAATCCTTCATTCGCTGCTGGTTCCACTCGCTGCCCAGCGG
>JAFACP010000029.1 GCA_023425455.1 Pseudomonadota bacterium
GCCCGGAGTGGACTGGCGGCGCGACAAGGCGGTACGTCGGAAAATAGCGCGCCAGCAGCGCGTCACGCGTCAGGCTATTGTTGTGAGACCGCACCTTTACCCGACCAGATAATTTCCCCCGTCTGAACCAGCATCAGCTGCATCTGCAGCGCAGGCGTGTTCACGTTACCGGTTGCACTGGAGTAAAGAACATACTGGGCACCAACGTTACGGGCGATGCCGATCGCTTTACTGCGCGTCCCCAGACTGTCCTGCGGTGACAGGCCAAGCTGCTGTTTCGCCATCGCCAGTTGCTGTGTTGATACCAGCGTTAATTTGCCGTTATTCGCCAGCGCATTGCGCAGCGTCTCCGTGGCCTCACCCGCGTTCAGAGAGCCGTTGGTCCGGTTATTAACGCTATCCACCAGCAGGACGCTGCCTGGGGTGATCCCCTGCGCCTGCATCATCTTACCGACCATCGGCTGCATTGCGCCATTCCAGTCATAGTGGCGAACGCGCGGAACGGGCTGAGCCGTTTCATCAGGATGTTCAATTGGGCCCGGCTGTTCAGGGATGGTCGGTACAGATGGGACAGTTGGCACCGGCTCCGTTGGCTGTTGTGTACCGGGTTTAGCCTCTTCGACGGGAGCTGGCTGTTCCATTCTCGTCATACACCCGGACAGAAAAAGTGCAAATGCGGTCACGAGCGCAAAACGGCTCATATTTTTAATCAAGGTTCACCCCTTACAGATAAAGATAAAGACGCACCTTATGCGCTCCCAAAGCGTTAGCGCTGCCATAAAGCGTCACCGACGACCTTGCCGGAATGGTGGCGCTGCGCGGCATTTCGAGTGGGTGCATTTCAAGGCCTCTGACGTCATACCAGAAAAACCGGTAATGCACCGTCACGGGCTCATCTCTTTCGTTATAGAGCGTTGAGGAGGCAGAAGGCTGAATGTCGCTGGTTGTTAGCGACGGTTGTTCTGCTGTGATGCCCGCAGCAAGAACAGAGGACTCCATCACCAGCGTCTGTTCATCACTCACCGGGATCGCCGGGCGCGAGCTGCACCCCACCAATACCAGCGTTACGAAAAGCGCCGCAATACGTCCTCTAAACATGTTATAGACCTTTATGCGTCAGCATCGGCCCAAGCGGACGTCCGCCAAGCAGATGCATATGGATGTGATAAACTTCCTGACCGCCGTGGCGATTACAGTTCATGATCAGACGGTAACCCTCTTCAGCAATCCCTTCCTGCTCAGCAATTTTCGCGGCCACAGTGAGCATACGACCTAACGCCACTTCATGCTCGCTTTTTACGTCGTTGACGGTAGGAATCAGAATATTGGGAATGATAAGAATGTGTGTCGGAGCCTGAGGAGAAATGTCCCGAAAAGCCGTCACCAGCTCATCCTGATACACGATATCCGACGGGATTTCGCGGCGGATAATTTTACTGAAAATCGTTTCTTCAGCCATGACCTTTTCCTTTTTTGTTTAATCTGGCGTGCTGCGTCCGCGATTAACAGACCAGGTCTGCACAACGCAGTGACACAACTGGAGAGTATGAGCGAGTTTCTCCCGTCCTTTCAACCTTCTCCCGTGATTTCTTTCCTTCTTCTGTGCCAGCTGGCGGCAGAGTGACCACTTTTTCTCCCTTGTCGGTGAAACATCATTTCAGTTCCGTTCGACACATCTGTTTACAGCATGAATAACAATGCGTATATTTCGCATTTGCATTTTCATGCGCATTTTTAACCAGAAAACGACCTCAGCCCGTGCAACGGGACTGATGCACACACGTTCACCATTCATTAAGGGTTTGATTATGTCTTTCATTGATCACACCAGGGATGGGCAACGCCAGCCTGTCACAACGCCTTCGTTGCTGGCAGCCTGCATTGCTATGGCACTGATGCCAACCGTAAGTTTTGCCGCCTCCACGAGTGAAGATATCGTGGTTGTTGAGGGCGGTTTTGATAATGCACAGGATCCGGCAGCCAGTCCGCAGGATTACAGCGTCAAAACCACCACCACCGGTACCAGGCTGTTACTGGTTCCCCGCGATATCCCCCAGTCCGTCAGCGTGATTAGCCAGCAGCGTATGCAGGATCAGGAGCTGAACACCATTGGCGAGGTTCTGGATAACACAACCGGCGTCAGCGCATCCCGCATTGATACCAGCCGTACAAACTACTTCGCACGCGGTTTCTTTATCAGCAACTTTGCCTATGAAGATATGCCAACCTTCCTCGATAACCGTTGGAACTTTGGTGATACGGCGGGCGATACCGCCATCTTTGATAAAATCGAAGTGGTGCGTGGCGCAGCCGGTTTGATGAGCGGCACGGGCAACCCTTCCGCTTACGTCAACATGGTGCGTAAGCATGCCGACAGCAAAACGTTTAAGGGCTCGGTTTCCGCAACCTACGGCAGCTGGGACAAACAGCGCTATGTGCTGGACCTTCAGGCTCCGCTTACCGAATCAGGCAATGTGCGTGGTCGAGTGATTACGGGTTATGAAGATAGAGACTCCTGGGTTGAGCGTAACCACTACCGCAAAAAGTTTGTGTATGGGGTTGTCGATGCCGACCTGACAGACTCCACCACTCTCTCAGTG
>JAFACP010000172.1 GCA_023425455.1 Pseudomonadota bacterium
ATCAGAATATCCGGCTTCACGTTGCGCACCACGTCCAGCAGGGAGAGGACCTCATTGTCGCTATCCCAGTTTTTCAGGTTATCGCGCTTTTGCACCAGCTTGGTCTGGAACGGCAGCAGGTTAGGCATGGCGTCAGTCAGCAGGCCGAAACGATCGACCATAAAGACGCGGGAGCGCGCCAGCTCTTCGCTCAGCCCTTCGCGCTGGGTCTGGGCGATAATCTGCTCGGCAATACCGCAGCCCGCAGAGCCCGCGCCGAGGAAGACAATCTTCTGATAGCTCAACTGGCTGCCGGCGGCGCGGCTGGCGGCGATCAAGGTACCCACGGTGACCGCTGCGGTGCCCTGGATATCATCGTTGAACGAGCAGATCTCATCCCGGTAACGGTTGAGCAGCGGCATGGCATTTTTCTGCGCAAAGTCTTCAAACTGCAGCAGCACGTCCGGCCAGCGCTGTTTCACCGCCTGGATAAAGTCGTCAACGAACTGGTAGTACTCGTCATCGGTAATGCGCGGATGACGCCAGCCCATGTACAGCGGATCGTTAAGCAACTGCTGGTTGTTGGTGCCGACATCCAGCACCACCGGCAGCGTGTAAGCCGGGCTAATGCCGCCGCAGGCGGTGTAGAGCGACAGCTTGCCGATGGGGATCCCCATTCCGCCAATGCCCTGATCGCCGAGACCCAGAATACGTTCACCGTCGGTCACGACGATCACTTTGATATTGTGGTTTGGCACGTTCTGCAGAATGTCGTCCATATTGTGACGATTCTGATAAGAGATGAAGACGCCGCGCGAGCGACGATAAATTTCTGAGAAACGTTCGCAGGCGGCACCCACGGTTGGGGTGTAGATCACCGGCATCATCTCTTCGAGATGATTTTGCACCAGGCGGTAGAACAGAGTTTCGTTCGTGTCCTGGATATTGCGCAGGTAAATATGTTTGTCGATTTCCGTTTTGAACCCCTGGTACTGGATCCAGGCGCGTTCGGCCTGCTCTTCAATGGTTTCCACCACTTCCGGCAGGAGTCCGAGCAGGTTGAAGCTGCTGCGCTCTTCCATGCTGAAGGCGCTGCCTTTGTTAAGCAGGGGGAATTCAAGAAGAACCGGTCCGGCATAAGGAATATATAAGGAACGATGTTTTTTCGGTTTGTTGTCCATGTCACTCACTCTTTTTTTGAAGATCCGTCCCTGGCACTGTCTTTTGTCATCTTTCTTACCTGTGCTGCGGGGTGCGGTCGGGCGATATTATAGAGGAGGTGAATATGAATTACCGCACCACATAAACAAAAACACCATCGGTTTTACCGATGGTGTCGACGCGCGGACGGGAACTTACTTGTCGGAAGGGCGTTTTCTGCCGGTCGCGTGGGTGACGTGCGTTTCGTTGCTGCCGTCGATCACCACTTTACGCTGGTTCGAGAGCTTATAGTTGAGTCCCAGAATATGACGCGCATGACGGTTTGATTTCATCTTAACTCCTCAATTCTGTTGCTGATTTACGGACCCGTTCGCTTACGCAAACGAAATATAACCCGATCAAGCCTAGCAGGTTTTTCCAGACCCGCAGGATGACAGCGGAGCGGCTAACGCGCTCAACGCAATGTTACGGCGTGGCGAGGGTATCGCACCCGCGCCACGCCGTTAATCGTGCCTGCTTTCAGCCGGGGAAGGCAATGCTTACCACTTCATTTCACCGGTATTCACTTTGGCGCTCAGTTCCAGTGAACTCTCTTCCGCCAGCTGTGGATACTGTTTTTTCATGGTGTTAATAACCGCAGCGGAGCTCTGATGTTCCGCCAGCGCGCGCTCAAACTGCTGCAGATAATGCTGAGTAAAGCGGATCGCAGCGACGCCAGCAGGCGGCGTACCCATATAGTGCCCCGGGATCACGCGTTCAGGCTGGTGTGCCGCCATGGCGTCGAGGGTCGCGATCCACTGCTGGCGACTGGCCGGGGTCTGGGTATCTGCCGTCCAGACGTGGATACCCCATGCAACCCCGGTACCGCCGAGGATCGTTTTCGCTGACGGGATCCAGACGTAGGCCGCATAGCTCTCAGGCTGTTCGATGGTGATCCTCTCGCCATCCACCATAAAGGTAGTTGAGGCCAGCACCTGCGGCACCACCAGCGCGGTTGGCGCCCCGTCTTTCATCTGCGGTCCCCAGAAGGCCAGCTTGGCCTGATGGGTGGCGTTGATATGGTCTACCACCTGCCGGGTGGCGACGACTTTGGCGTTGGGGAACGCCCTGACCAGGGGCTGCAGACCAAAATAGAAATCGGGATCGCCGGAGGTGATCACAATCTTATTGAGGGTTTTACCGCTGCGGCGGATTTTTTCCACCAGCTGTTCTGCGTCTTTTACGCTGAACTGCGCGTCGAACAGCACCGCCTCTTTCGGCCCGGAGACCAGCGTTGAGGAGACGGCGAATATCCCTTTCTCCTGCGGATTATAGGTATCAATGGTTAACGGTGCCGCGAAAACCGCTGGCGTAAAAAGGGCCCCCAGCAGGGCAAGGCGGGTAAGGGTCATCATCATCTCTCTGTGTTTCAGGAAAGACGCTATTGTACGCCTGCCGGCATTTGCCAGAATTCCTGAAACAAGACATGCTTAGTTTCATAAATCGAGCAGATGGAGCCTTTTATGGATCGCATTATCGCCGCCCAGGTCTATAACCGGATCTGCGAGCTGGGCAGTTTGAGCGCCGCCTCACGCGCGCTGGGCATCTCCCGACCAATGGTGAGCCGTTATCTGGAGCAGATGGAAAAATGGGCCGGCACGCGGCTGGTTAACCGTTCGACGCGCAAGCTGACGCTGACGGCGGCGGGAGAAAAGGTGTTGCAGAAAACCCGTTCCCTTTCGCAGCTCTCTCAGGAGATAGAAGATCAATCCGCCAGAGATACCCCGGCCGGGACGCTGCGGGTGGCCTGCGCCCATTTCACCGCCATCCAACCGCCATCCATATGGTGGCGCCGATCCTGCCGTCACTGCTGGCGCGGTATCCGCAGCTGCGGGTGGAGCTGGATGTGAACAACCACCCGGTGAGCCTGGTGGGCGAGCGTATCGATGTCGCCATTCGCATCACCGATAACCCGGAAC
>JAFACP010000305.1 GCA_023425455.1 Pseudomonadota bacterium
CGGGTTAACGCTGCTGGATGTGAAGGATCGCACCCGGCCGACGCTGATAAGCCACCGTAACTGGAGCCCACCGTTTGGCGGCGGTACGCATACCGCGCTGCCGTTGCCTGACCGCGATCTGCTGGTGGTGCTGGACGAAGCGGTGCTGGATAACCAGCAGGACGGCGAGAAGCTGATCTGGCTGTTTGATATCCGCGAACCGGCCAACCCGGTCAGTATTGCCACCTTCCCGCAGCCGGACGAAACCGACTACGTGGCGAAAGGGGCGCACTTTGGCCCGCATAACCTGCATGAGAACCGGCCAGGCAGCTTTATCAGCTCAACGCTGATTTTCGCCACCTACCAGAATGCGGGCGTGCGCGCGTATGACATTTCCAACCCTTACCGCCCGGTCGAGACCGGGGCGCTGGTGCCTGCTGCGCCGCAGAGAATGATGGACACGCGTCCGCATCGCCCGCAGGTGATCCAGTCGTGCGATGTGTTTGTCGATGCGCAGGGGATAATTTACAGCACGGACTATAACGGCGGGTTGTCGGTGATAGAGTATTTGGGCTGAGTCGTTGCCGGGTGGCGATCCGAATCGTTTACCCGGCAAGCGTAGCGCCGCCGGGTAAACCGCCTGCGTTAACTGTACTGGCGCACTCTCGCCACCAGCTCTTCCACACTGTCGATGCGCCCGGCAATCAGGATCAGCGCTCTGCCAAGCGTGATGGCGTGGCGCAGACATTCGTGGCGCATCGCATCGTCCTCAATGGTGTCGATATCGGCCACGTGTGACAGACCGACGCTGCGGCGAATCAACTCGGTGCCGCAGAAGCCAATCGCATCCTGCCACACCGTTTTCAGGAACGCGCTGGCATAGCCCGGCGCGGACAGCGCCGCGTCGCGGCTCTTTTCCGTCGCCAGCGCCTGGAAACGCTCTGCGAAGGTCGTCCACAGGGTGTGAATATCGCTGAGACGCTGCTCGCGTGCGGCGGCGGCATCGCGGATCCCCAGATGTCCCGGCAGGCCGCAGAAGTTCAGCAGCAGGTTGCCGATGGCGGTGCCGATATCAAAGCCCATCGGGCCGAAGTAGCCAAACTCGGCGTCGATGGCCTTCAGGCTACCGTCGGCCACGAAGACAGAGCCGCTGTGAATATCGCCATGCAGCAGCGCTTCGGCATGCGAGAAGAAGCGATGCTTGAGGGCGGCAACGGCAATTTTCAGCTGCGCGTCGTCGCGCAGGGCTGCCACATCGGCTTCAAGCTCGGCCGGATAGCTGTTGCGCGGGTGAAGCTGGTAGGGGTCGTTGAAAAACAGATCTTCGGTGATCTCGCACATCTCCGGGTTCGTGAACGTCGCGACCTGCGCTTTTTTCTCATGCGGGTGCAGGTAAAAATCGCTGGTGTGGAACAGGGTACGGGCGAGGTACTCTCCCAGCTGGCTTGCGGCCTGCGGGTAGGACCTGTTGTTGATCAGCTCACCGCGCCAGATCTGATGGCTGGAGAGATCTTCCATTACCATCACCGCCAGTTGCGGGTCGAAGTGGTGGATTTTCACCGTGTGCTGCGGGCAGTGCCGGTAGTGCTCGATCAGGGTTTGCGCCTCCAGGCGGGCGCGGTCCAGCGTCAGCGGCCAGGATTCACCCACGCAGCGCACGTAAGGCAGTGCCTGTTTGACAATGATGCGGCTTACCCCGGCGCTGTCGAAAATTTTGAACACCAGATTGAGGTTGCCGTCGCCCACCTCCTGCGCCTCTACCAGTGATGCTGGGTTTTCAAGGCCGCCAAACTGCTTTGCATACTCCACGGCGTCCCGGGCGGTAAAGGTACGGTATTGCGACATTGCCTGTTCCTCACTGATTTTGCTAATAAAGACATTTAGACGTCTATACATCCGGATTCCATCCTGACACAATGTGCTACAACAACGCAACAGGGAATTAACGACATGCAGACATTACAGACGACCAGCCTGCGGGTGGTTGAAAATCAGCTCTTTATTCTCGATCAGCAGGCGCTTCCGCAGGAGAAACGCTGGCTGGACGCCTCCAGCGTCGGGGCGCTGGTCGGGCATATTCATGCCCTGCGCGTACGAGGCGCGCCGCTGATTGGTCTCTCTGCAAGTCTGCTGCTGGCTCTGCTGGCGGAAAACGGAGACGATCGCGACGCGCTGACCACTGCGCTTGAGACGCTGCGCGCCGCCCGTCCGACCGCGGTGAACCTGATGAACAACCTCGATCGTATGAAGCAGGCTTTAGGTCAGCCGGCGTTTGCGCAGGCCCTGGTGGCGGAAGCGCTGCGTCTGATTGATGAGGATAAACAGCTCTGCGACGCCATTGCGCATGCGGGGAGCGCGCTGGTGAAGCCCGGCAGCCGTCTGCTGACCCACTGTAATACCGGCGGTCTGGCGACGGCGGGGGTGGGGACGGCGCTTGGCGTCATTGCCCGCGCGCACCAGCAAGGTAACGTCAGCAACGTCTGGGTGGATGAGACGCGTCCGCTGCTGCAGGGGGGAAGGCTGACCGCGTGGGAGCTCGGCGAGTTGGGTGTACCGTATCAGCTTATCACCGATGCGATGGCCGCCAGCCTGATGGCTAAAGGCGAGGTGGATGCCGTATGGGTGGGCGCCGACCGTATTGCCGCCAACGGCGATGTGGCCAACAAGATTGGCACCTACTCCCTGGCGGTGCTGGCCAGCTTCCACGGTATCCCGTTCTATGTTGCCGCACCGCATACCACGCTCGATCCGGCGTGCCCGAACGGTGAGGCTATCCCTATCGAGCAGCGCGCGGCCAGCGAAGTGACGGGCGTGGCCGGGAGCTTCGGTGCCGTACAATGGGCGCCGGAGAATGCACCGGTCTATAACCCGGCGTTCGACGTTACCCCCGCGTCGCTCATCAGCGGCTGGGTGCTGGATACCGGCGTTGTTACTCCGCAAGAGGTAGCACAAGGGAAATTCGCCTGAGTGTGGCTATGCTTTAAGGGCTTCCCTTAAAGAGGACCGCAACGTGACCCTTGATCCTGCAACGGATTTAATCCTCGAGCGCGTGGTGAATGCGCCACGCGAGCTGCTCTGGCTCTGCTGGACGACACCCGGGCACATCAAACAGTTTTTTATCCCGGCCCCGCATAAGGTGA
>JAFACP010000346.1 GCA_023425455.1 Pseudomonadota bacterium
GTATTATGTTGACCATTCTGCCGCCCGGCTGCAAGGTTCCAGTTTAATCTGACTTTTGCCGCTAACCAGGTTTGACGCTATCCGCTGTTGGGATTTGACCTTATAATTCCAACGACTTGTATTCAGATAAGATATTGCACTGGATTAAGATGAAAACAATCGAAGTTGATGACGAGCTCTATCACTATATCGCCAGCCAGACGCGGCATATCGGGGAGAGCGCGTCAGACATTTTACGGCGCATGCTCAAAATTTCCGCCGCCTCACAGCCCGCAGCACCTGTCACCAAAGATGTCGTGTCCCAGCCGAACGTGGTTGCGCCAGCAAAATCTGCCGTGACGCCGGCCAAAGATAAAGTGCGCGCAATGCGCGAGCTGCTGCTCTCCGATGAATATGCCGAGCAGAAAAAAGCGGTCAACCGCTTCATGCTGGTGCTGTCTACGCTCTATTCACTGGATAACAACGCGTTTGCTGACGCGACCGAGTCGCTGCATGGCCGCACCCGCGTCTATTTTGCGGGTAACGAGCAGACGCTGTTACAAAATGGCAATCAAACCAAGCCCAAGCACGTGCCTGGCACGCCGTACTGGGTTATCACCAATACCAACACGGGCCGTAAGTGCAGCATGATCGAACACATCATGCAGTCCATGCAGTTCCCGGCGGAATTGATTGAAAAGGTTTGCGGTACAATTTAACCCTTGCACAGAAGGACCAGGCTATGGCAAATCACAGCCGTGCAGGCCAACCTGCACAACAACGCGATTTGATTAACGTCGCTCAACTGACCGCTCAGTATTACGTGCTGAAACCGGTCGCAGGCAACGCAGAACACGCAGTGAAGTTTGGTACATCTGGCCACCGCGGCAGCGCGGCGCGCCATAGCTTTAACGAACCGCACATTCTGGCCATTGCCCAGGCCATTGCGGAGGAGCGCGCTAAAAATGGCGTCACCGGTCCGTGCTATGTAGGTAAAGATACCCACGCCCTGTCTGAGCCGGCGTTTATCTCCGTTCTGGAAGTGCTGGCGGCCAATGGCGTCGACGTCATTGTCCAGGAACATAACGGTTTTACCCCAACGCCTGCGGTTTCAAACGCCATCCTGGTGCACAACAAAAAGGGTGGCGCGCTGGCGGACGGCATTGTTATTACCCCTTCTCATAACCCGCCTGAAGACGGCGGGATTAAATACAACCCACCTAACGGCGGCCCGGCAGACACCAACGTTACCAAAGTGGTGGAAGATCGCGCCAATGCCCTGCTGGCGGATGGCCTGAACGGCGTGAAACGCATCTCCCTGGATGCAGCAATGGCCTCCGGTCATGTCAAAGAGCAGGATCTGGTGCAGCCTTTTGTTGAAGGGCTGGCAGATATCGTCGATATGGCCGCTATCCAGAAAGCAGGCCTTAAGCTGGGTGTTGACCCGCTTGGCGGTTCCGGGATTGAGTACTGGAAACGCATCGCCGAACATTACAAGCTGGATCTGACCATCGTGAACGACCACGTCGATCAGACCTTCCGCTTTATGCACCTCGATAAAGACGGTGCGATCCGTATGGATTGCTCCTCCGAATGCGCAATGGCGGGCCTGCTGGCGCTGCGCGACAAATTCGCGCTGGCGTTTGCCAACGATCCGGATTACGACCGCCACGGTATCGTGACCCCGGCGGGGCTGATGAACCCGAACCACTATCTGGCTGTGGCCATCAACTATCTGTTCCAGCATCGTCCGCAGTGGGGCAATGAGGTTGCGGTTGGTAAAACTCTGGTCTCTTCGGCCATGATCGACCGGGTGGTGGATGCGCTGGGTCGTCAGCTTGTTGAAGTGCCGGTCGGCTTCAAATGGTTCGTGGACGGTCTGCATGACGGCAGCTTTGGCTTTGGCGGCGAAGAGAGCGCCGGGGCATCGTTCCTGCGTTTCGACGGCACGCCATGGTCGACAGACAAAGACGGCATCATCATGTGCCTGCTGGCGGCAGAGATCACGGCCGTCACCGGTAAGAATCCACAGGAGCACTACAATGAGCTGGCGGCTCGCTTCGGTGCGCCAAGCTACAACCGTATTCAGGCCTCAGCAACCTCCGCGCAGAAAGCGGCCCTGGCTAAACTCTCTCCGGAGATGGTCAGCGCTAACACGCTGGCAGGCGATCCGATCACGGCACGTCTGACGGCAGCGCCAGGCAACGGTGCGTCCATCGGTGGCCTGAAGGTGATGACCGACAACGGCTGGTTCGCCGCGCGTCCATCCGGTACGGAAGATGCATACAAAATCTATTGTGAAAGCTTCCTCGGCGACGAACACCGGAAGCTGATTGAGAAAGAAGCGGTAGAAATTGTCAGCGAAGTGCTGAAAAACGCGTAAACCCATTGCGCATTCACGCGTGTTGAAAGGCCCGGTAAGCTTACGCCTCCGGGCCTTTTTTATGGCGGGCGTTAACCGTGTTTATTCTTCAGTTCAAAGCGAGGGGACACCAGGCCATACAGCGTCCAGCCCATAAAGGTCACCATCGCGCCGTACAACATCGCCTCTTCGCCGGAAGAGTAGAGTGCATAGAAGCTGTAGATAGCTCCAATCAACGCCACGATATTGGCCACTCTTGCCTTGCCGGGTTCGACTTTGGCCACCTTCTGAATGATCACCAGTGCGGCCATCGACAGAATATACGGAATGATATTCGTCACCACCGCCAGGTTGACCAGCACGTTGAACTGGCTAT
>JAFACP010000406.1 GCA_023425455.1 Pseudomonadota bacterium
GTGTTTTCCCCTTCCAGAGCCTGCTCCACCAGCGCATCGCTGATAACCGGCGACGTGGTCAGCGCCACGCACTGCTCGATGACGTTCACCAGCTGGCGCACGTTGCCCGGCCAGCTCGCCGTCATCAGCCGTTTCATGGCGTCGGTGGAAAACGCGCGCACAAACGGTTTATGACGATCGGCAGACTGGCGCAGCAGGTGGTTTGCCAGCAGCGGAATATCTTCAGCCCGCTCGGCAAGCGCCGGGATTTTCAGGTTAACAACGTTGAGGCGGTAGTAGAGATCTTCACGAAACTCATTACGGGCCATCACTTTTGGCAGATCGCGGTGCGTCGCCGAGATAATGCGCACGTTGATGTCGATATCGCGGTTACTGCCCAGCGGACGAACCTTACGCTCCTGCAGGACGCGTAATAATTTGACCTGCAGCGGCGCAGGCATATCACCAATCTCATCGAGAAACAGCGTGCCGCCCTCCGCCGCCTGGAATAACCCCTCCCGGCTGCTTACCGCGCCCGTGAAGGCCCCGCGCGCATGGCCAAACAGCTCGGACTCCAGCAGCTGCTCTGGCAGCGCGCCACAGTTAATGGCAATAAACGCGTTTTTACTGCGCGGGCTGGCATTGTGGATCGCCTGCGCAAGGATCTCTTTACCGGTTCCGCTTTGACCGTTAATCAATACGCTAACGTCAGACTGGGCGACCATGCGGGCCTGCTCAAGCAGGCGCAGCATCAGCGGGCTGCGGGTCACGATAGCGCTTCGCCACGCCTCGTCATTTGCCGGTGCCGCGTGCTCAAGCGCGCTATCGATGGCGTTATAGAGCGCGTCTTTATCGACCGGCTTGGTCAGGAAGCTGAACACCCCCTGCTGCGTCGCAGCAACCGCATCGGGAATAGAGCCGTGGGCGGTGAGGATGATAACCGGCATCCCGGGCTGCTGCTTCTGGATCTCAGCGAACAGCTGCATACCGTCCATTTCATCCATGCGCAAGTCGCTGATCACCAAATCGATTTTCTCGCGCGAGAGCACCTTAAGCCCCTCCTGCCCGCTTTCGGCGGTCACCACGCTGTACCCTTCACTGACCAGACGCATTCCCAGCAGCTTTAACAGCCCTGGATCGTCATCCACCAGCAGAAGATGGGCAGGTTTGCGGCTGGTCATGGCTTCACATCCTCTTGTTTCTGCGTATCGCTGTCGCGATCCGGCGCGGTTGCCTGCGGGTTTTCCTTCGAGCCATCGGGCAGATATTTACGCGTCGAGAGCTGTCTTTCGATATCGGTCAGGTTTTCAAGCTTGCGCGTGGTGGTCTCCAGCTCGGCGCGTAAAAATTGTTGTTGCTGGCGAAGCGTGTCGAGCTCGGTATCGGTTGATTGCTGCAGCTGGCTATAGCGGGAGCGTTCTTCCGACAGCTGCAGCTGCAGGATCTGTCCCTCGCGCCAGAGCTGATACACCGGGCGAACCTGTGACGGGATAGAGGCGCTGAGCGCATCCAGGCGGGTGGTGTTGGCCCGACGTTCAACCGGAGTGATCTTCGCATCGGCCAGCAGAATGGCGCGCCTGAAGTTGTCCTGCCAGGTTTCATCGCCCGACATGGCCGCCTGCGCGCGCGCCGTCGCGGGTTCAAGACGTTGGGCGCAGTCGATTCCGCGCAGCCAGTACAGCGGGTTGCTATCGACCCCATGTCCTGACAGATGCCAGAGATCGTCGCAGCGGGTTGTCAGAAAATCGGCCAGCTGGTTTTCCGGCCATTTTTCCGCTTGTTTATCGCTAATCACGCTCGCAGGCAGGTGGCTGACGCACCCGACAAGCAGTAAACATGGCAGGCTCAGGCATAACATTTTGCCGGCAGACGCCGCGCGCCGGGCGCGGGAAAAGACGTGTGACATACTCACCAGACATAGATTCATTTCATTGATGTTTCCGGCTCAAGGGGCAGTTCGATACGAAAGCACACCTCCGGGCGGCTATCCGGGGCGATATACAGCTCGCCCTGCATACGTCGTATGCAGTCACGGGCGATACTCAGCCCCAGACCGCTTCCTTTTACCGCACCTTTTCGCTGATGACTGCCCTGGAAAAAGGGCTCAAAAATCATCGCTTTTTCCTCATCCGGAATCGGGGTGCCGGTATTGGCGACATCGATAAACACCCGAGAGCCACTCCTGTAGCTTCGAACGTAAATGTTACCGGATTCAGTGCCATAGTGCACCGCATTGGAATAAAGATTATCCAGGACGCTCATCAGCAACATCGGCTCAGCCAGACAGGCGGGTTCGTTAAGCGCCACGTCGGTATGCATCATTTTAGCTCTTGCGGGCAAGCTGTGGGCGGAGATAACCATATCGACCAGCGGTTCAATCTCCACCTTTTCCAGCGTGACCGCCCCGTCTGCCAGCTTACGGTTGTAATCCAGCAGCTGCTCAATTAGCTTTTGCAGGTTCCGACTGCTGGCATCCAGGATATCGACAATCTCTTTTTGTTCGGTCGTCAGCGGCCCGGCAACCTCATCAGCCAGCAGCTCGGTTCCTTCACGCATGCTGGCGAGCGGCGTTTTCAGCTCGTGGGAGAGATGGCGTAAAAACTGATGACGCTGGGATTCAAGCCAGGCCAGACGCTCAGAGAGCCAGATAATGCGTTGTCCGACCGACCGAAGCTCCCGTGGACCTGTGAAGACCACCGTATCACCGAGGGGCTTGCCCTCACCCAGCCGGTTGATCATTCGCTGAATGCCCTTTACCGGGCCGATAATCATACGGGTAAACAGCAAGACCAGCGTCAGACTCACCAGGAACAGCACCAGCGCCTGCCAGCCGAAAAACTGCCCCCGCTCGGCGATTTCCTGCTGGAGCTGCTGGCCGCGCGAGTAAACCACCGTCCGCGTGGCCTGCACCATTTCGGTATTGGCGCCCGCAAATGCCTCAAGCCGCGCCGCCGCCTCTGCATCCGGGCCGCTATTGCTGCAGCGCAGCTGCGCGAGCGCGTTCAAATCCTGGCGCAGGGCCTGGTAAAGTTTGTCGTCAGGCAGAACGCCCGCATGGGCGTCGAGCATATCGCTGTAGCGCTTGCGTTGATTCTGGTAGACCTTCTCCAGCGTACGATCGTCCAGCACGCAGTACTGACGATAGCTGCGCTCCATCTCCAGCGCAGCGTTGGTCATTGCCTCGCTGCGCCTTGCGTCAATCAACGTCGTGCGATTGGTTAACGCCGCCTGCGCGCTCAACGCATTCAGGCTTTGCCAGGCCTGCCACGCGAGGATCAGCAAAGGCAGCAGGATCAGCAAAAACGCCATCATCACAAGCTGTCGTAAGGAACGAGGGAAAACAGGCCAGCGTTTCAACGCATTACTCTCTTTATTCGGGGATGAGGAGAGCGTAACTGAGTCTGCCCTTCAGATACAACAAAGCCGGGTAAAAACCCGGCTTTGTTATGGAATGAGGCGGTGCCTAACTCGACGTTTCGCCCTGGCCTGATAAAGCATGGCAATAATCAGTAGTTGGACGGCAGGCACCTTTTTGTGCGTCATTCGAAGTTTATGTAGCACGTCCCGAAGGGGCTGACATAAGAGGGTGAATGAGCCACTGATTGATATTATGCAACAGGCATGCCAAAATGCAAATAAATTGTTTATTTATTTGATAAATATGGATATTTTAGGTTTTATCAATTCATTGTATGGTGAATGATTTTCAGGCTATGTGTCGCCAATCAGCAACACCTTAAATACAACCGGGACAGACCTATATAAATCAATGTGTTAAGTGTCTCCTTTTGGAGACACCAGAGGAAGCCGTTTGTCGTGAAATACCGACACCGATAAAAAAGCCTCCCGGAAGGAGGCTTTTTGCACCAGCGGAACTTAGCCCAGCTGTTTACGCGCGTTGCGGAAGATGCGCATCCACGGGCTGTCCTCACCCCAGTTTTCCGGGTGCCAGGAGTTGCTCACGGTGCGGAACACGCGCTCCGGGTGCGGCATCATGATGGTCGCGCGACCGCTTTCACTGGTGACGGCGGTGATCCCGTTCGGCGAACCGTTCGGGTTGGCCGGGTAGGTTTCTGTCACCCTGCCGGCGTTATCGACAAAGCGCAGCGCCACCAGACCTTTACTCTCCAGCCCGGCCAGATGCGCGGCATCACGCACTTCTACCTGACCTTCACCGTGAGAAACGGCGATGGGCATCTGCGACCCCACCATCCCCTGCAGCAGCAGCGACGGGCTCTGCGTCACTTCCACCAGGCTGAAGCGCGCTTCGAAGCGGTCAGACTGGTTACGCACAAAGCGCGGCCAGGCGTCGCTGCCCGGGATCAGCTCGCGCAGGTTTGACATCATCTGGCAGCCGTTACACACGCCCAGCGCCAGCGTCTGCGGACGGTGGAAGAAGGTTTCGAACTCATCGCGCACGCGGCTGTTGAAGAGGATAGACTTGGCCCAGCCTTCACCCGCCCCCAGCACGTCACCGTATGAGAAGCCGCCGCACGCCACCAGCGCCTGGAAATCCTGCAGACCGGTACGCCCGGCCAGCAGGTCACTCATATGGACGTCAATGGCATCAAAGCCCGCACGGTGGAACGCTGCCGCCATCTCAACGTGGGAGTTCACCCCCTGCTCACGCAGCACTGCCACCTTCGGACGCGCGCCGGTCGCAATATACGGCGCGGCGATGTCCTCGTTGATGTCAAAGGAGAGTTTCACGTTCAGACCCGGATCGTTGTCGTTTGCCTTCGCGTCGTGCTCCTGGTCGGCGCACGCCGGGTTATCCCGCAGGCGCTGCATCTGCCAGGTAGTTTCTGCCCACCACATACGCATCGTGGTGCGGCTTTCGCTGAACACCGCGTGGCCGTCGGCTTCAATCACGAAGCGATCGCCCGGCAGCGCTTTCCCCAGATAGTGCACACAATCGGCCAGACCATGCTGCGCCAGAATCGCGTCAACCGCGTCGCGATCTGCCGCACGCACCTGAATCACCGCCCCCAGCTCTTCGTTGAACAGCGCCGCCAGACGATCGTCGCCAAGCGTAGCAATGTTCGCCTCAATGCCGCAGTGGCCGGTAAAGGCCATCTCGGCCAGCGTGACCAGCAGACCACCGTCGGAACGGTCATGGTAGGCCAGCAGTTTACGCCCGGCCACCAGCGCCTGAATCGCGTCATAGAAGCCTTTTAACTGGGCGACATCACGCACGTCGGCCGGTTTGTCTCCAAGCTGACGATAAACCTGAGCCAGCGCGGTCGCACCCAGCGCATTGTGACCTTTGCCAAGGTCAATCAGCAGCAGGGCATTCTCTTCGGTTGAGAGCTGTGGCGTAACGGTGTGACGTACGTCTTCAACACGGGCAAAGGCGGTGATCACCAGCGACAGCGGCGACGTCATCTCGCGCTGTTCATTGCCCTCCTGCCAGCGGGTTTTCATCGACATCGAGTCTTTGCCGACCGGGATGGTGAGACCCAGCGCAGGACAGAGCTCTTCACCGACGGCTTTAACCGCTTCATACAGACCCGCGTCCTCGCCCGGATGACCCGCAGCGGCCATCCAGTTCGCCGACAATTTAATCCGTTTGATATCGCCAATCTGCGTCGCAGCAATGTTGGTTAACGCCTCCCCCACCGCCAGACGCGCCGAGGCGGCAAAGTCCAGTAGCGCAACCGGCGTACGCTCGCCCAACGCCATCGCTTCACCATAGTAGCTGTCGAGGCTTGCGGTCGTGACCGCGCAGTTTGCCACCGGGATCTGCCACGGGCCGACCATCTGATCGCGGGACACCATGCCGGTAACGGTACGGTCACCGATGGTCACCAGGAAGGTTTTCTCCGCCACCGCAGGCAGGTGCAGCACGCGGTTAACCGCCTCGGCGATGACGATCGGCTGACGATCCAGCGCTTTACCTGCCGCTTTACGGGTCTGTACATCGCGGGTCATTTTCGGCGTTTTGCCGAGCAGCACATCCAGCGGCAGATCGATAGGCTGGTTGTCAAAATGGGTATCGCTTAAGGAGAGGTGCTGCTCTTCGGTCGCCTCACCGATGACCGCATACGGCGCACGCTCGCGGCGGCACAGTTCATCAAACAGCGGCAGTTGATCGGCGGCAACGGCCAGCACGTAACGTTCCTGCGATTCATTACACCAGATCTCCAGCGGGCTCATGCCCGGCTCATCGCTCAGGATATCGCGCAGGTTGAAACGCCCGCCACGACCACCGTCGCTCACCAGCTCAGGCATCGCATTCGACAAACCACCGGCACCAACGTCGTGGATAAACAGAATCGGGTTCGCATCGCCAAGCTGCCAGCAGCGGTCGATCACCTCCTGGCAACGACGTTCCATCTCCGGGTTGTCGCGCTGTACAGAGGCAAAATCCAGATCGGCGTCAGACTGGCCGGAGGCCATCGACGAGGCCGCACCGCCGCCAAGGCCGATGTTCATGGCCGGCCCACCCAGCACGATCAGTTTCGCGCCAACGCTGATCTCGCCTTTCTGTACGTGATCGGCGCGAATGTTGCCGATCCCGCCGGCCAGCATGATCGGTTTGTGGTAACCGCGCAGCTCTTCGCCGTTGTGGCTGTCAACTTTCTCTTCATAAGTACGGAAATAGCCGTTCAGCGCCGGACGACCAAATTCGTTGTTAAACGCCGCGCCGCCCAGCGGGCCTTCGGTCATGATATCCAGCGCGGTAACAATACGTTCAGGCTTACCGAAATCCTCTTCCCACGGCTGTTCAAACCCCGGAATACGCAGGTTGGAGACGGAGAAGCCCACTAGGCCTGCTTTCGGCTTCGCACCGCGGCCGGTTGCACCTTCGTCACGGATTTCACCGCCGGAGCCGGTTGCCGCGCCCGGCCACGGGGAGATCGCCGTCGGGTGGTTATGGGTTTCAACCTTCATCAGGATATGCGCAGGCTCCTGATGGAAGTCATAGCGCCCTGCTTCGCGATCGGCGAAGAAGCGGCCCACCTCGGAACCTTCCATCACCGCAGCATTGTCTTTATAGGCAGACAGCACGTGGTCAGGCGTTTGCTCCATGGTGTTTTTGATCATTTTGAACAGCGACTTCGGCTGCTGTTCGCCGTCGATGATCCAGTCGGCGTTAAAAATCTTATGGCGGCAGTGCTCAGAGT
>JAFACP010000445.1 GCA_023425455.1 Pseudomonadota bacterium
ATCGCCTGGCTGGAAAAACAGCAGCAGGAAAACGCCGGTGAGATGGCGCTGGCGGATCTCGAAGGTTTCTACCGCGACGCCAAAAAACACTACGACGAAGACGAAGCTTTTGCCGAGCGCGCGCGTAGCTACGTGGTAAAACTGCAGGGTGGCGACAGCTACTTCCTCGAGATGTGGCGCAAGCTGGTCGACATCACCATGTCCCAGAACCAGTTAACCTATAACCGCCTGAACGTGACGCTTACCCGCGATGATGTGATGGGCGAGAGCCTTTACAACCCAATGCTGCCTGGCATTGTCGCCGATCTGAAAGCCAAAGGTCTGGCGGTAGAGAGTGAAGGCGCAACGGTGGTGTTCCTTGATGAGTATAAAAACAAGGAAGGCGAGCCGATGGGTGTCATCATCCAGAAGAAGGATGGCGGCTATCTGTACACCACCACCGATATCGCCTGCGCGAAATACCGTTACGAAACCCTGCACGCGGACCGTGTGCTCTACTACATCGACTCCCGTCAGCACCAGCACCTGATGCAGGCGTGGACCATCGTGCGCAAGGCCGGTTATGTACCGGATAGCGTACCGCTCGAACACCACATGTTCGGCATGATGCTGGGCAAAGACGGCAAGCCGTTCAAAACCCGCGCAGGCGGGACCGTGAAGCTCTCCGATCTGCTGGATGAAGCGCTGGAGCGCGCCCGTCGTCTGGTGGCAGAGAAGAACCCGGACATGCCGGCAGACGAGCTGGAGAAGCTGGCCAACGCCGTGGGTATCGGTGCCGTGAAGTATGCGGATCTCTCTAAAAACCGGACCACCGACTACATCTTCGACTGGGACAACATGCTGGCGTTTGAAGGCAATACCGCACCGTATATGCAGTATGCCTACACCCGTGTGCTCTCCGTCTTCCGCAAAGCCAGCATCGACGAAAGCGTACTGGCTAACGCCACGGTCACCATTACCGAAGATCGTGAGGCGCAGCTGGCTGCCCGCCTGCTGCAGTTTGAGGAGACGCTGGCGGTGGTGGCCCGCGACGGTACGCCGCATGTCATGTGTGCCTACCTGTACGATCTGGCTGGTCTGTTCTCCGGTTTCTACGAGCACTGCCCGATTCTCTCTGCAGAAAACGAAACCGTGCGTAACAGCCGCCTGAAGCTGGCGCAGCTGACGGCGAAGACCCTGAAGCTGGGTCTGGATACGCTGGGTATCGAAACCGTAGAACGTATGTAAAAAACAAACCCGGCATTCGCCGGGTTTGTTATTTTCAGAAGTATTTCCGCAAATATTCCGTTAAACAGAGAATCGCCATCGCCTGGCCGTAGGGCATCGAGGTCAGCGGGATCTGGCGATAAAACGCCAGATCGCTGCCCATGCCCGTGCCGAACGACGTTTGCAGCAGCTCGCCTTCCGGCGAGATATTCTTCACGATGCCGCGAATGGCTTTTTCTGCCACGTCGCCGTACTCCGCACCAACGTAACGCTTGCGCACGGCTTTCAGAATGCCGTAGGCAAACCCTGCCGTGGCGGATGCCTCCGGATAAGAGCCGGGGTCGTCGAGCAGCGTGTGCCACAAACCACTCTCGTCCTGACATTTCGCCAGCGCGGCAATCTGCGCGTTCAATACCTGCACCAGGTAGCGGCGCACGGCGTTGTTTTCCGGCAGGTCCACCAGCTCGAGGAAGTCCGGGATCACGATGGTGAGCCAGCTGTTACCGCGCGCCCAGCGGGCGTTGGCAAAGTTGTGTTTCCCTTCGTCGTTCCAGCCGTGGAACCACAGCCCGGTCTCCCTGTCCATCAGATTCTGCACGTGCAGCAGGAACTGATATACCGCCTCCTCAACGTACTCCGGTTTATTCAGCAGCTTGCCGATTTTCGCCAGCGGCAGCACCGTCATCATCAGCGTGTCATCCCACATTTGCTGGTGATTCTCTTCCGCCAGGGTGATGTGCTGCATGCCGCCATGCTCGGTGCGCGGCATCTCGTACATCGCCCACTCGGCCCAGCTCTCAAGCCACGGCAGCCAGGCCGGGTTTTTGCTCTCTTCGTAGCGGTAAGACAGGGTCAGGAAAGGGGCCATGGTATTGACGTTTTTGGTGGTCGCCCCTTCGCGAAAACGTTCGGCAAACCAGTCGTCGATAATCTCGCGCATGCCCTCATCGCCGGTCTGGCAGTAATACTGCCAGATACCGTAAAGACCGACGCCGTGGGTCCACTCCCAACCGGCCCACCCCTTGGTGTCAATCACGCGCCCGTCGTCCAGCCGCAGCAGGAAATCACCCGTTTGATCGTGAATATTCACCAGATTGTGGGTCACCTTTTGAATCAGCGATTTCAGCTCATCTCTGGCAATAAAGCGCTCGGGCTGACGCAATAACGGGCTATGTTTGACAGGCCAAACCTTCATAATGTTAACCTCTGTTGTATGTCGAATTCATTTCCGGATGCCCTTTCAGCGAAGGGGCCGCAGGCTTATTCCGGTTCAGGTAACCGATGTTGTTGTTACCCCACAGGCTGTCATAAGGCATGCCGGCCAGCATCTCTACCGTCGCACGGGCCTGCGCCGTCGCGCTCTCCGTAACGGCGCGACCGGATTCACGCATTTTGGCCGTCTCTTCACGCAGCGTGCTGTGGGTGTGCAAATTCAGTTTGAAGCGCAGGGAGACCAGGAAGCCGCAGAACAGCACCAGAATCGTCCCCACGCTCAGGATCATCAGAATGGTATGGCTCACTTCAGCAGGCTGGGTCTTCTGACCGCTGACAAAGCCGGACATCTGCATCACAATCCCTACCAGCATCACGGCCCCGGCCTGAGACGCTTTACGGGTCAGGGTCATGATGCCGGCGAAGATCCCTTCCCGGCGCTGGCCGGTGATCACTTCATCCACGTCAGCAATGTAGGTGTAGGTATTCCACGGCACATAGTTGATACCGCCGCGTCCCAGCCCGGCGACGGCGGACACCAGCAGCAGCAAGGCGTAGACGTCGCTTAACCCTGCGTAATAGAGCAGTGCGTATGAAAGTGATGCCAGGCCAAACAGCACCACCACCATGCGGTACGACGGCGCAGGCCCAAAGCGGATGCACAGCGGGATCATGGCGATAACCGCGAGGAACTGGAAGATAGCCATCGTCCCCAGCAGGTTGGAGGCCATTGACGCTTCCTGCATCAGCACAAAGACCACGTAATAGGTAAATACCGCGTTAAAGACGTCCTGAGCGATATAGCCGCCGAGGTACATGCCCAGGTGCTGACGGAAAATCTTGATGCGCAGCGTCGAGCTTAACTCCACAAACAGGCGATTGAGGCTCTGCCCAAGCGTCAGCTTCTTCTTCTCTTCTTCAGCACGCAGCGCCGCTTCAGACCACTCCTCACGCGGGCGTTCCCAGGTGAAGAACCAGACGAAAGTCAGCATCAGCGCGCACAGCACCGAGAAGACCAGGCTTGCATAGAAGAAGGAGATGGCGTTGTCTTTGCCGAAGTGGGTCAGCAGGATCCCCGGCAGGAAGGAGGCCAGAATCGCCGACATCTGCGCCATGGAGATACGCGCGCCCGAAAACTTGGTTTTCTGTTTGAAGTCGTCGGTCATCTCCGGCACCAGCGTTTCGTACGGCACCAGGATCATGGTGTAGACGATATCAAACACCAGATAGGTCAGCAGGTAGTACCAGAAGCTCATATCCCCGACCCACATCAGCGAGTAGCTGAATACGCAGGGGATGCCGAGCAAAATAAAGAACTTACGCCGGCCAAAGCGTTTCCCGGCCCAGGTTGTGCCAAAGTTATCGGTCAAAAAGCCCATCAGCGGGCTGACAACCGCGTCCAGCACCCTCGCCGCCGCAAAGATAAAGGTCGCCTCGATAGGGCTGAGTCCACAGAAGGTCGTATAAAAATACAATAGCCAGGCAGCGGTCAGCGCGGTGGTGCCTGCGCCGAGAAAATCGCCTGACCCATAAGCAAGATAATTTGCGAGTCCAATTTTACGTGTTTTCATTGCCGTCAACCCTAATCAGTGTTGGGAGACTCCCTGTAAGCAAACCTCATCCGGGAGTTTTTACACGGCTACAGTAAGAGTATCGCCCGGGGGATACCTTTCTGTTTCTGCCATCCCCCGCAGGCGAATGGCAAAAATGCAAAGAGTGTCGTTACGCGTGTCACTGATTTATAAAACAGCGTTTCTATTGCATCAAAAGGAGAGGTCATTTTTGCGAGCCAGCCGTCAGAATCCCCTGACGACTGGCGAAAAGGCAGGCAGTTAGCGGTAGTTAACGATGACAGAATTGCTCTGAACCTTCAGCGCCGGGATCAGCCGCCCGCCGCCCGGCACTTCCCAGATAAAGCGCAGCGGCTCGATCGCCGGCACGCCGTTGAGCGCCTGGGTGGTGCCATGCTCGCCGTCGAGCTCGGTGCAGCGGGTCTGAGAGCATAAACGCACCCGCAGCCCGGCAGGCGTTGGGCCAATCAGCGTATAGTTCCAGACCACCAGGGTCATCAGACCGGAGACCGGTTCGGATGGGGAAAGCGGACGTGAGGAGGCGGACTCCCCACGGTGGTTAAGCGTGATCCCGATGCTGCTGGCCTGCCAGGCCCCTTCCCCGGCGGCGTGCGCCAGTAAAGGGAAAAAGACGATCCATAGCCATTTGCGCATTATTTGCCTCCAATCGTCGCCGTCATCCGGATGTGACGGTTGTCCGAGAGTTCCATGTTTGACAGTACCACCAGCTGCGTCAGACTGCGGCGCAGGAAGCGGGACAGCAGCGGACGCAGGGCGTGGTTCACCAGTAGCACCGGCGGTGCCCCCAGCATCTCCTGGCGCGCCAGCGCCTCCTGGGTCTGCTCCAGCAGTCGGTCGGCCAGCCCCGGCTCCAGACCACCACCGCCCTGCAGAGCCTGCAGCAGCAAACGCTCAAGCGGGGTATCGAGCCCGATAACCTGAACCTCGCCGGTGCCCGGGAACCACTGCTGGGTAATGGCCCGTCCGAGCGCCACGCGAACGACCGCCGTCAGCTCGCCGGGATCATTTTGCAGCGGCGCATGCTCCGCCAGCGTTTCGATGATGGTACGCATATCGCGGATCGGCACTTTCTCATCGAGCAGATTCTGCAGCACTTTGTGCAGCGTGGTGAGGGTCAGCACGCCAGGCACCAGGTCTTCGGTGAGCTTAGGCATCTCCTGAGTCACGCGGTCCAGCAGCTGCTGCGCCTCCTGGCGGCCAAACAGCTCGGCCGAGAACTGGCCAATCAGGTGGTTGAGGTGCGTCGCCACCACGGTACTGGCTTCGACCACGGTATAGCCCTGAATTTGCGCCTGCTCCTTCAGCGCGCTTTCGATCCAGATTGCCGCCAGGCCGAAGGCCGGGTCGATGGTCTGTTCCCCCGGCAGCGTTCCCGCGGCCGTGCCCGGGTTAATCGCCAGCCAGCGCCCCGGATAGGCGTCACCGCTGCCAATCTCAACCCCTTTCATCAAAATACGGTAGCGCGCGGGCGGCAGATCCATATTGTCGCGAATATGCACCACCGGCGGCAGGAAGCCCATGTCCTGAGCGAATTTTTTACGGATACTGCGAATACGCCCCAGCAGTTCGCCGTCCTGCTGGAAATCCACCATCGGGATCAGGCGATACCCCACCTCCATCCCCAGCGTATCCTCCAGCTGTACGTCGTTCCAGGTTGCCTCAACCGCCTGCGTATTCTCCGGCATTTTGACCGGCGCAGGCTCAGCAGCCGGTTTGATCTCGCGTCCGCGCATCCACCAGGCAAGGCCGAGCAGTGCGGCGGTAAACAGCAGGAACACCAGGTTCGGCATCCCCGGCACCAGCCCCAGCAGACCGAGCACCGCTGCCGCCAGCAGCATCACGCGCGGGTTACTGAACAGCTGGCCCACCATCTGCTCGCCAACGTCCTGGTCGGTGCTGACGCGGGTGACGATCACCCCGGCGGCGGTAGAGATCACCAGCGCCGGGATCTGTGCGACCAGCCCATCACCGATGGTCAGCAGCGTATAGCTCTCCGCCGCCTGCCCCATCCCCATACCGTGCTGCAGTACGCCAACCAGCAGGCCGCCCACCACGTTGATGACCATAATCAGAATGCCCGCGATGGCATCGCCGCGCACAAACTTACTCGCACCGTCCATCGAGCCGTAGAAGTCTGCCTCCTGGGTCACTTCCGAGCGGCGTTTTTTCGCTTCATCTTCCGCAATC
>JAFACP010000453.1 GCA_023425455.1 Pseudomonadota bacterium
TGGATAGAGTACTCGGCTACGAACCGAGCGGTCGGAGGTTCGAATCCTCCCGGATGCACCATCTTCCTGGAAATAATAGCCCCACTGTTGTTTCACGGTGTGCGACTTCATCGCCAGCACCAGGGAGGATAACGTTGCTTTCGCAACGGCCCCGTGGGCGAGGCTTAGCCGAATCATCCTCCCGGATGCACCCTCTTCTCCTTCTCTGTTTATTCCTTCGACGTTCCGTCAGTAATCATTGTCTCTGTCAGCGACAAAAAACGTTGTTTACGATAAAGTAATGCTCTGTTAATCGTTTGGCGAGATCGCGATGTACGCACAGTACGACGGTTTGATTTTCGATATGGATGGCACCCTTCTGGATACCGAACCCACGCATCGTAAAGCCTGGACTGAGGTGCTGGGGCGTTACGGTATGCATTTCGATTTGCAGGCGATGATTGCCCTCAATGGCTCCCCAACCTGGCGTATTGCTCAGGCGGTTATCGAACTCAATCACGCCGATCTTGACCCGCATCAGCTGGCAAATGAAAAAACCGATGCGGTTAAAGCGATGCTTTTAGACACCGTGCGTCCTTTACCGCTAATTGATGTTGTAAAAGAGTGGCACGGACGTCGTCCCTTGTCGGTCGGCACCGGCAGCGAAAGCGCGATTGCAGACGCCCTGCTCAATCATCTTGGTTTGCGGCACTATTTTTCTGCCGTGGTGGCAGCCGATCATGTTAAACGTCACAAACCCGCTCCGGACACTTTCCTGCTCTGCGCGGAATTAATGGGTGTGCCTGCGGCGAAATGCGTGGTGTTTGAAGACGCTGATTTTGGCCTTCAGGCCGCACGTGAAGCGGGTATGGATGCCGTGGATGTCCGTCTTCTGTGAGTGACGCGCTGTCACTTGCGTCGTTATTTGCCAGCAGTTTTTTAAGCGCCACTCTGCTGCCGGGAAATTCTGAGGCCGTCATGGTGGCGATGCTGATAGCAGGGCTGAGCCAGCCGTGGTTGCTCGTCTTAATAGCAACAATAGGTAATAGCCTTGGAGGGCTGACTAACGTTATTCTTGGGCGTTTCTTTCCGCTGCGCGAAGGTTCCCGCTGGCAGGAAAGGGCAGTTGGCTGGCTAAAACGTTATGGCGCTGCCACGCTGTTATTGAGCTGGATGCCGGTAATCGGTGATTTGCTGTGCCTGCTGGCGGGATGGATGCGCATCTCGTGGGGGCCGGTTCTCTTTTTTTTGTGCCTTGGCAAGGCGTTACGTTATGTCCTCGTGGCATGGCTGACCCTGCAGGGTATGACGTGGTGGCACTAATTGGTGGAATGAATACACGACCTTCAATCGTCAACCATTACAATTATGCTGAGTAACATTACTTTGACAGGCGGGAGGTCAATTTGATCCCGGACGTATCACAGGCGCTGGCCTGGCTGGAAAACCACCCTCAGGCTCTGAAGGGTATTCAGCGTGGTCTTGAACGCGAAACGCTGCGCGTAAACGCGGATGGCAGCTTAGCGACAACGGGCCATCCTCAGGCACTGGGCTCGGCGCTGACACATAAATGGATCACAACCGATTTCGCCGAAGCGCTGCTGGAATTTATCACTCCGGTAGAGGGAGATATCACGCATATGCTGAAGATTATGCGTGATATTCATCGCTTTACTGCCCGTGAGCTGGGCGACGAGCGTATGTGGCCGCTGAGTATGCCATGCTATATCGGGCAGGGGCAGGAGATTGAGCTGGCGCAATATGGCACGTCGAATATTGGCCGTCTGAAAACGCTCTACCGCGAAGGGTTGAAAAACCGCTATGGCGCGTTGATGCAGACTATCTCTGGCGTGCATTACAATTTCTCTTTGCCGATGGCGTTCTGGCAGGCGAAATGCGGTGAAACGGATAAAGAGGCCATTTCAGCCGGTTATTTCCGTCTGATCCGTAACTATTACCGTTTTGGCTGGGTGATCCCGTATCTGTTTGGGGCATCTCCGGCGATCTGCTCGTCGTTCCTGCAGGGAAAACCGACTACGCTGCCGTTTGAGAAGACCGAGTGCGGAATGTACTATCTGCCGTACGCCACCTCTTTGCGCCTGAGCGATCTTGGCTATACCAATAAATCGCAAAGTAATCTCGGTATTACGTTTAACGAGTTGCATGAGTATGTGGCAGGATTGAAGCGCGCGATCAAAACGCCGTCCGAAGAGTACGAGAAGATCGGCCTCGAAAAAGAGGGCAAGCGTCTGCAGATCAACAGCAATGTGTTGCAGATTGAAAACGAACTGTATGCGCCAATCCGTCCGAAACGCGTCACCCGCAGCGGGGAAACGCCGTCGGATGCGCTACAGCGCGGTGGAATTGAGTACATCGAAGTGCGTTCTCTGGACATTAACCCCTTCTCACCGATTGGCGTTGATGAGCAGCAGGTGCGTTTCCTCGATCTGTTTATGGTCTGGTGTGTTCTGGCGGATGCGCCAGAGATGAGTGCCGACGAGCTGCTTTGTACGCGCACCAACTGGAATCGCGTTATTCTTGAAGGACGTAAACCGGGCCTGACGCTGGGCATTGGCTGTGAAACAGCGCAGTTCCCGCTGGCGAAGGTCGGTAAAGATCTGTTCCGCGATCTGAAGCGCGTCGCGCAAACGATGGACAGCGTTTACGGCGGTGATGAGTATCAGAAAGTCTGCGACCAGCTGGTAGCGTGTTTTGATAACCCTGAGCTGACATTCTCGGCGCGCATTTTGCGTTCGATGACCGAACAGGGGATTGGCGGCACGGGACGTGCGCTGTCTGCTCAGTACCGTGAAATGCTGCTTAGCGAGCCGTTAGAAATTCTTAGCGAAGCCGATTTTGTTGCGGAGCGAGACGCGTCCGTCGTGCGTCAGAGAGAGGTGGAGGCGGCGGATACTGAGTCGTTTGACGCTTTCCTGGCGAAACAGGCCTGAAGCCAAAAGAAAAAGGCCACATCGCTGTGGCCAAAATATACATCTCTGAATTCAGGGATGCTGAT
>JAFACP010000454.1 GCA_023425455.1 Pseudomonadota bacterium
GGTCACGTCCGCGACGTTACGCTCGCTGAACAGCTTCTCGCGTCTGCAGGAGATGAGCGGTCTGAAAGAGAAGGCTGGCGACCGCTTTGTGGCGCTGGATTCGCCGTTTAACCACTGCGAACAGGGGCGGCTGGTGATCCCGCGTATGCAGTATGAACCGCTTATCGATAACGAAGAGCAGCATATTGCCGAGATGGCGGCCTATTTTCGCGCCCAGCTTGAGAGTAAAAAATTCCCCGGCATGCTGGTGTTGTTCGCCAGCGGCCGTGCAATGCAGCGTTTCCTGGAGTATGTCACCGATCTGCGTTTACTGCTGCTGGTGCAGGGCGATCAGCCTCGCTATCGACTGGTGGAGCTGCACCGCAAGCGTATTGATAACGGAGCGAAGCGTGCTGGTAGGCTTGCAGTCTTTTGCTGAGGGGCTTGATTTAAAAGGCGATTACCTGACGCAGGTGCATATCCATAAAATTGCCTTCCCGCCCATCGACAGTCCGGTGGTGATCACCGAAGGCGAATGGCTGAAAAGCCTTAACCGCTATCCGTTTGAGGTGCAGAGCCTGCCCGCCGCGTCGTTCAACCTTATTCAGCAGGTCGGGCGCCTGATCCGTAGCCACGGTTGCTGGGGTGAAGTGGTGATCTATGACAAACGCCTGTTGACTAAAAACTATGGTCAGCGGCTGCTCAATGCGTTGCCGGTCTTTCCGATAGCGCAGCCCGAAGTGCCGGAAGTGAAAAAACGGCCGCCAAAATTGCCTTCTGCGCGCCGGAAAAGCGGCCCGCCGCGACGCCGCCGATAAATAACTATCGGCTGTGACTTCTTCAGGGCTATATTGTTAACATGACGCTGTGAGGAGGAATGTCGTGGATTATCGTAAAATTATCAAAGAGGTAGGGCGTGGGAAAAACCATGCCCGCGACCTGGATCATGAAACCGCCCGTGCGCTTTACACCCGGATGTTAGAGGGTGACGTGCCGGAGCTGGAGCTTGGCGGCATTCTGATTGCACTGCGCATAAAAGGTGAAGGTGAAGCGGAAATGCGGGGCTTCTATGACGCGATGCAGGCGCACACGATCCGTCTGACTCCGCCCGTGACCAAACCGATGCCGATTGTCATCCCCAGCTATAACGGCGCGCGTAAACAGGCCAACCTGACGCCACTGCTGGCTATCCTGCTGAATAAGATCGGTTTTCCGGTTGTCGTGCACGGCGTGAGCGAAGATCCCACCCGGGTGCTGACGCAGACCATTTTTGCGATGCTGGGGATTGAGCCAACCCTGCACGCCGGGCAAGCGCAGGCAAAACTTGACGGGCATCAGCCGGTCTTTATCCCGGTAGGGGCGCTGTGTCCGCCGCTGGAAAAACAGCTCGCCCTGCGCTGGCGGATGGGGGTGCGTAACAGTGCACATACCCTCGCCAAACTGGCGACGCCGTTTGATGAGGCTGCGGCTTTACGTCTCTCCAGCGTGTCGCACCCGGAGTATGTTCCGCGTGTCGCCAGCTTCTTCAGCGAGTGCGGCGGCAGGGCGTTACTGATGCACGGAACAGAAGGTGAAGTGTATGCCAACCCGCTGCGCTGCCCGCAGCTGACGCTTATCGATCCTGATGGAACGCGCGTGGTGGTTGAGCGGGGCGTTGAGACGAGCGAGGTGATTTTGCCGCAGAGCAAAGATCCGCATGTCACCGCACAGTGGATTGAACACTGTCTTGCCGGCAAAATACCCGTTCCTCACGCTATCAAGCTACAAATGGCCTGCTGTTTACTGGCAACGGGCGAGGTGGAGTCGGTAGAAGAGGGATTACTGCGCGTGGCGCAGGCGTTCTGACAAAAAAAAGCCCGTCCAGTGGCGGACGGGCAAGCAAGGGTAATAACAACAGGGTCAATGAGGGGTGGAGCATCTCACCAGAGGGTCGGCGAGGGTAAAACATTCTTCATTCGGTTATTTGTAGATAACCGCAGTACCGCTCATTTTGTTGTTGTTGTTAGCGGAAGTGATGGTATAGCCCGTTGCACCCGCAGCAGCAGCTTTCTCTGCCAGTTTGGCTTCCAGACCATCCAGCGTAGTGGCGCCTTCAGCGCTCACAACACCAATTTTATTCAGGTTCTGCGCCTCGGCAGAGGTGACTGGCTCTGCGGCAAACGCGCCAAAAGAGAGGGCAGACAGGGCAACAGCGGCAACAGCATATTTGATGGTTTTCATAGTTAATCTCTCGCAGGTTATTCTGTTAAGGGGACGATGTTCCGTCGATGTGATAAGTATCACGTTTTTTTACGAGAGATAAAATCGAAGAGAATTGACGTGGTCAATCAAAAAAACTGAATGACAAATAACTTATTGAATATTAATAAATTCGAAGCAACGATTTACATTTCTTGTTGATGCGCTTTACAGAGCCAGGATGAAGGGCACATTTTGCTACACCTGTCGTCAAAAACCGTGAGCGTAAAGGAAACCGCTTGCGCGGTTAACTTCGGTAAAGGAAGGTCAACGTAACTGGCTGTCTTTCGATCCTCTGCGATTATATCCCGAATATGAAGATTTACTTGAATCTTTATCCTGTTGGCAGGTGATGCACAGCCGCACGCCGGGCACCGCCTTTCTGCGTGCTTCCGGGATCTCCTCTCCGCACTCCTCGCATTCATGCAAACTTTCACCGTGCGCTATTTCGCCGCGGACACGGGCTACGGCATCTTCAATTGTACTGTTGATCTGTTCATTAACCGCGTCGTCATTTGCCCAGCCGGAAGCCATGATGCTCTCCTGAGTGGTAGTAAAAAGAGGGGTAATTAACAATATGGGGTGAAAAAACAGGCAGTCAAGGCGGGGATAAATGAAAACTGCATCGGATATTCGATGCAGTTTTCCTGGGGCGAGACGTTATTTGTAGATAGTCGCGGTGCCGTACAAATGGTTATCTCCACCAGCAGAGTTCACCACAAAACCTTTGGCACCTTCCTGACGTGCTTTTTCGGCCAGCTTATCGTGCAGGTCGTCAAGCGTGCTGGCCCCGCCTGCAGAGATCGTTCCTGCAGGACGCAGTTGACTGAGATCGCTGCTGTTGGCCATTGATTCTACTGACCAGGCAGAGAAAGAGGCGCCGGCCAGCGCGCCGGCAATAACAACCAGGGTTAGATAACGTTTCATCATCACATCCTCCGGGGAAACAACGGGTGATTTCACTGTAAGTTTAGAAGCTGGGAGAGTGTGATTTAGCGCAAAAATTTGATGATGATCTGCTTATTTTTTGAACGATAAATATTGACAATTCATTGACAGATCATAGACATACAGTGTGTTGATTTTTGTCGTTTTTTCGACGCGAACAGAGAGATATTTACCGTTGGGTCATCTAAGAGTATCGTACGCCGCTGTTTAAAGGAGAATGCCATGACTTCCCACAAGCCGGGATTACACCCGCGTAACCGCCACCGCAGTCGTTATGATATGAAGGCCCTGTGCCAGAGCTGTCCTCAGCTGGAGGCCTTTCTGGTGATGACGCCAGCCGGTGAGCCTTCGGTAAATTTTGCTGACCCACAGGCTGTTAAAACGCTTAATAAAGCCCTGCTGGCGCATTTTTATGGCGTGGCGCAGTGGGATATTCCCGACGGCTTTCTCTGTCCGCCGGTTCCCGGACGTGCTGGCTATGTGCATCATCTGGCCGATCTCCTTGCCGACGATAATGCAGGGGATCTCGTGCCGCATGCTACGGTGCTGGATGTCGGGACGGGGGCAAACCTGATCTATCCGCTGATCGGCACCCATGAATACGGCTGGCGTTTTACCGGCAGCGAAACGAGCGCGGAGGCATTCGCCAGTGCGCAGGCGATAATTACCGGCAACCCTGGCCTCAGTCGCGCCA